>PIVQ01000057.1 GCA_003354055.1 Desulfobacteraceae bacterium
ACAAAACGTTTGATGGCGGGATGGGAAACCAGCTACCTTGAGAAAGTCATAGGGAAAAAATAATTAAGGATTTTCAATTTCATAGGAAAATCAGATTAGTTACATGCGTCGGCCCTGTTTCATGAAGCAACTCCAGTTGCTAAATGAGCAGCGATATGACTGAGTAAATTGCAATCTGGACTCATTGGACGTTAAAACTTAGGATAATAATCGATTCCAATTCATTTACAATACCTTTCAAATAGAATGTATTGGTCCCTTAAAAGCATTTGAATCCGTCGAGTATTCTTCAAGACGATCTCTCCAATTTTAAAAAGCTTGAGCCCGATTCAACCGAAACTGGTTTGAAATAATTCCGTGTTCTTTAAGGCAAGACGGCGAATTGCATGGAAGGCGTGATCCTTCTCGGTAAAAAGAAGAGGTCAGCACATAATAGTATATAGTTTTATAACGCGTTCTTAACAATCATTTTTTGTTGTTTTTTATATGTATTTTAAACTGAAAATGATATGGATACGTCGAAGTGCTCGGATAAATATTCTGAACATAAAATAATTAATGTTAGGTATCACCCAAAAAGGAAGAATCCATGAACAACTTATTGACAAAACTATTTCAAAAGATATACGTCGGGTCTGTCCCTAAGCGTATTTCGACTAGTCTGTCAGATAATCAAGCTTATCCTCAAGTATGCATTCAAGCAAGCAATGATTATAGGATCTTCAATAATTTCAGGAATCATCCCATATATAACCAAATTTTAGAGCACGTATCAGAAGAACAAGGCAGTGAATATCTTCAACTTATATCTAAAGACGCAGAAATCCTGGCTTCGATTAATGATTTTAGGCCTAATGATAATTACGGCGGCCCTATAATGTATGAATATCCGGAAATAGGTATGATTTCACCATCTACCCTTCGGTATATTAAGGTACTTGTTGATTTAAAAGATTATTTTCAGACAGCTGACAATCTGAATATTTGTGAAATAGGTATAGGATACGGCGGGCAGTGTCGAGTTATCAATGCTTTCTATAAACCTGCCACCTATTGCTTAGTTGACATACAGCCAGCTCTATCCCTGGCCCAAAGATTTTTGGATAATTATATTCTTCATTCAACATTAGCCTATAAGACGATGAACGAATTAGGTCAGAGAAAGTATGATTTAGTGTTAAGCAATTACGCCTTTACAGAACTTCCCCGTACTATACAGGATATATATTTGAGCAAGGTTGTTTTAAATTCAAAGAGAGGCTACATAACATATAACGAAATCACACCAATGGAATTTAACAGTTATAAATCAGATGAGTTGGTTGCAATGATTCCTGGCGCGAAAATTTTGAGGGAAGAACCCCTCACGCATCCGAAAAATTGTATAATCGTATGGGGAACAGAAGGCTAACTTGATGTCCACTCGAACGGTTTTGCCACTGCGGTCAGTGGTTATTTATAGTGGACCACATCAGGTGAGGATGGCGTTATTATTTGGATCTTGGCAATTGTTCTGTATAATGAAAAATGATAGAAGGTAATAGTTTTTTGATGATCTTGATATCGTGCTGTGAATCAGCACTAAAGCTTAATTTAAGGAAAAAAATTGTCTCCGATCAAAGTCTCTGTAATTATACCGTTTTGTAATGTAGAAAAGTATATTTCCCAGTGTATTGCCTCAGTACTTTCCCAGACGTTGAACGAGATAGAAATAATATGCGTAGATGACTACAGCCAAGACAAGTCTGGAGTTATCGTAGAACAATTTGCCAAAAAAGATGACCGCATTCGTCTGATCAGGCATGAAGAAAACAAAGGGCCTGGAAGCGGCAGGAATACCGGCCTAGATTATTCTTGCGGCAGGTACATCTTTTTTTTGGATTCTGATGATTTTCTTTATTCTGATACTGTTTTGGAATCTGCTTTTAAGTGTGCCGAAAAACATTCGATTTCTTTTGTCATCACACCATATAAAGTATTGGATAAAAACAATAGAATAATTTCTTGGTCCAAAAAAAATCTAAAATCGGGATTTTATTCCGTTGACCCCTCGGTGATGAATAAATTTTATATCGCTGCATGGGGTAAGCTTTACAAGAGAACTCTTTTTGAGAAAAATAAAATCAGGTTCATAGACCATATATATTTTGAGGATGTTCCTGTCCATTATACGCTTTTGCCAAAGGTATCAAAAATTTATTTTTTAGATTCACCGGGTGTGGTTTACAGGCAGAGAACCTCAAGTATTACGCAAAGAAATTTTTCACAAAGAGAGTGCAAAGACTATTTATCCGGTATCGAATATATCTGTCGGTTTTACAAAGACCATGACCTGATGTCTGCATATCAAAGTTGTCTTTGGGATTTTATCATGGAGGCCCATCAAATCTTAATTCATCACAAGCTGATATTGGGGCAGGAGTTTATTAATGGAATAGCCCCCTTATGTAGAGAAGGCCTCTTGCCCAGAAGAATCAATTTCAGACTGAGGATACAGGATCTCAGATGGAGATTTAAATTCATCCGGAGAGATATCATTCGGATTCGTTGGACAAGGGATGAAATCATTTTTCGATTGTTTGGAAAAGATCTTATCAACACCAAACGCTAACATGGAAATACACCATGACAATCTTTTACCACCAAAAACAGGAAGCGAAAGAAACCATTGGATAAACAATATGTTGAGACCAATATTTTAGGCGGACTGGGAAACCAGATGTTTCAATTTGCTGCAGGGTATGCTTTATCAGAGGCATTGAATGCTAATTTGATTCTTAATATCTCGGAATTTAATAATTATGAACCTTGGAAATATGAGCTCCACAACTTTCCTCGGATAAAAAATCAATTCAGTTGTAGAGATGAAGAGACGAACGAATCAAAGCTGAAAATACCTTTTTTAAACTTTAAGAAAGGTCCAACTAAGTACAATGAGAAAAACTTCTATTTCGACACCTCGTTTTTCGACAATAGCGCACCCGTAATAATTGAGGGTTATTTTCAAAGCTATAAATATTTTGAAAAATATTCAGGTCAACTAAAAGAATTATTTCTGGATATACGGAAAACAAAGCATATCCAAACCTCTCTGGATATCATTAAGTCCAAACCGACAAGCGTCTCTGTCCATATAAGAAGAGGAGACTATATTACCAATATCGGGGCCAACAGTGTACATGGCGTTATAGACGACGACTATTACGCCAAAAGTCTCAAGTTAATGGAAAAAATATATCCGGACTGCTATTTCTTTTTATTTACCGACGAACCCCAGTATGTGGAGGAAAAATTCAAATTTTTAAAGGGTAAATCTTTAATTGCCAGTAGTACCGATTGTTTACCACATGAAGATATGTATTTGATGTCAAATTGTAATCATCACATCATTGCAAACAGTTCCTTTAGCTGGTGGGCAGCCTGGTTGAATAAAAGCCTGAAAAAGACAGTTTTTGCCCCAAGAAAATGGTTTACAAGAAAAATTCTCATTGAAAAGCCCACAATGGATTTATTTCCAGAAGAATGGATACTGCTGTAAACGAAACGATCCGCTATAAATACCAACATAATTGTTTTGAGGTTTTAAATGATAAAAACAGGTATCGTAACTTCGGATGAAGTTTTTAACAAAAATAAGATGTTTGACATTGATGACAACCCGTTTAACAGGGATAATGTTTTACAACCGTTTTATGATTTAAAAGAGAATCTGAATAAAAAAAATATCTTGATGAATACACTGGATATGTATGAAAGTTTAAGCGATTTGGATGCCATATTCTTTTTTAAGCTTGATCGGTTAGAATTATTCAGGATTTTAAAATCCGGTTATAATGGAAAACTGATTTATTTTGCGTGGGAACCGCCAGTGGTATCAAAGGAAAATTCTGCAAAAGGTTTAAAGAAGCTGGAAGGTCTATTCGACTATATAATGACGTGGAATGATGACCTCGTTGATAATGAAAAATATATTAAGATTCATTACCCGCAGCCTTTTAGTGAAGCATCTGATTTTGAGTCATCCAATGACTTTCATAGGAAGAAACTTTTAGTCAGCATTTCCATGGACAAATCGTCAAAACATTCGTCAGAATTGTACAGCGAAAGGAAGAATGTCATATTCCATTATGAGAATTACAATTCCGAAGTCTTTGATTTTTACGGCATGCTGTGGGAAAAGGACAGGTACAAAAATTATAAAGGCCGGTGTGAAAACAAAAGTGACGTATACTCAAATTATCGGTTTGCAATTTGTTTTGAAAACATGAGAGATATCAATGGCTATATTTCTGAAAAAATATTTGATTGCTTTCAGTCAGGTATCGTTCCGATATATTATGGTGCCACAAATATTTCAAATTATGTCCCTGAAAATTGTTATATTGATTATTCTAAATTCAACTCCATTAGCGAGATGCATAGCTATATAGACGGAATCGATAAAGAAACTCACAACAGTTATTTAGAAAATATAAACGCTTTTTTGCTAAGCGATAAGAGACAATTATTTGAAGAAACACATTTAAGGCAACAGATATCGGATGTCCTGAATCGTGACTCCTCTCCCCTGAAGATGAACCTTAAAAACAGAATCAAACTGTCATTTTATTACTATTTTAACTTTAAACAATTGAAAAAGAGATTTTTGGATCAGGGGTAATTTTTAACCCCCCTGATTCTTAGAACCGCAAACTTACCATCGGAGCAGGCCGAGTTTTCTTCTCTGTTCCCTTAAAAATCTCTTAAACCGGGCCAGGTCATTTTTCTTTTTTGTTTTTTGGCCTGCCCAGTTGGACTGTATAACAATCCCCATAAAATGTTCTGCCAAACTGTACTCGCCCTCGCCGTTTTGCTGGGATTCACAAAATTGCTCCAGATAATGAAACACTTTGAAGAAAGGTTCTGAAGGAACGATTTCATACTTGCCCGAGGAGATCAGGTATTCTCCGTAGAGTTGCATCTCACAGGGGTATTTATACAAGAGTTCAAAGATAGTCATCTGTTTTTTTGCTAAATAGTCATCCAAAGATTCAAGTACGGCACTGCTCCAGAGTAGCGGGGTTTCCCAATAGCAAAATCCTTCTCCTTTTCTGCCGAAAAAGGTTTGTACGTCATTGATGATTTTATCAATATCCTGACTGACTTTGGGATTATACTCTTGAGAGTATCTCTTTAAAGCCTTTGCCTTGTGCATGACAAGTTTTGGAACGCCCTTCTCATTAAAAAAATCGGAAAAGAAGAACGGCTTTATAAAATAGGCATCGGAATCGATCCAAAGATAATGTTCACACAAATTCATCCGCCAGAAAGAGAGCTTCACCATCTGTTGCATAAGATGGCTGGGAAATAGCTTGGGAGGCTGTCCATGAACTTTATAGCATGGTTTCAAAACAGCCTCATCAGTCAGCCATATGCAGGGAATTTTTTGAAAATGCTTTTGGAAGAGATCAAGGTCTGCATATGGCACACACATATAAAGCGGTATCTTGTCTTCATTAAAGCGGTTAACGCTTTGGGCCATTCGCTTGGCACGCCTTAAATCTTTTGAATATGATTTGCAGAATACAACCAGTTTGTCCATGTAAAATGATTCCTAAATACTTATTGTAAGTCACGCTGCTATAGTCAGCTTTAAAATGAGATCTGACAAAGTGAGTCTTTTGGTGCTGGCTTTTCCAGCTTATGCATCCGCCGGCTGAGAAGGTAGAATTGAGTCTGTAATTTTTGACCCGGAAGTTATAGAAGATCCAAATAAACTGCCAACGGTTTCTTTTAATATCAAGATCTGCTCTTTCATATCATAGTGGTGGTTGCCGACAAATAACCCATGACTGTCAATGAGGTCTGCATTTTCAAGGTCGCCATGAACAGAATAATTAAAATATTCAATGACTTTATTTCTCACAAAATTTCCTGTAACGATTGGGCGGCATTCAATACCGTTATGATTAAATGCCTCAATGATTTGCTGACGAGATACAGGAGAATCTTCATTAATAATTAATGCAAATCCAAACCAAGAACTTTCACCCACTTCTCCTTGAATACTAATGTATTTATGATCTTTAAATAATGAAATAAATTCCTTGGCATTTTTTCTTCTGTTTTCAATAAAAGCAGGAAGTTTTTTTAATTGTTCAATCCCAATAGCGCCGCTCATTTCAACAGGTCTGACATTATACCCCGGTAGAACAAATTTAAATGATTCTTCAAAGTTATTGTCCGATTTGGTGCCGGTTACTCTATTTTCCTTCGGCAGATGTCTTGTCCAGCCATGTGACCTTGTTGAAAGTAAAATATGATATAACTCTTCATCATCAGTGGCAATCATGCCTCCTTCCATCGTAGACATGTGATGACTGAAAAATGTACTATATGTTCCCATTTTCCCAAAAGTACCCGCGGCTTTTCCCTCAAAGGTTGCCCCCAGTGACTCGCAATTATCTTCAAGCAAAATAATATCTCTTCCATCGATAATTTTACCGAGGCGATTAAAATCATTTGGATTGCCAAGCAAGTTAACTGCAACAATCATTTTCGTATCGTCAGTTATTGCCTCTTGAAGGGCATCCAAATTGTAGTTAAGCGTTTTTGCATCTATATCAACAAATTTAACTTTCAAATCATACTGATATAATGGTGTATACGTTGTTGCCCATGAAACTGCAGGCACAATAACTTCATCACCCTTTTTTAACTTATTTTCTTTTGTATAAAATAATGCTGCGACAGCCAGCAGGTTCGCTGACGATCCGGAATTAACCATTACACAATATTTACTTCCAATAAATTCCGCAAATTTGGTTTCAAATTGAAATACATAATTATTCATAGTATAGATATCACTATCTATAACTCGTTGAATTGCTTTAAGTTCTTCATTACCCCAGCTGCTTGCTGCCAATGGGTATTTAGTCATGCTTTAAAACCTTTTCTAAAAAGTAGTTATATGTTTTTTTAATTCCTTGTTCCAGAGAATATGAAGGTGTCCATTCAAAGTGCGATAACTTTTCAACACTCACTATCTTTCTTTTCATGCCAGTTGGTTTAGATAGATCAAATTTAAACTCTCCTTTAAAACCAACAATTTTAGCAATCGCTTCATAATACTCTTTAATTGAGTAATCATGACCGAGTCCTACATTCAAGTATGTGGGTAACTTTTCGAGTTTATCTAAACTAAAACCAATAAATGTAGCGAGGTCTTCAGCGAACATAAATTCTCGCCTTGCTGTTCCATCCCCCCAAATTTCAACAATTTGATCACTATTCTCTTTGGCAAGGTGAATTTTCCTAATTACTGCTGGAATCATATGAGAATGCTTGGGGTCAAATTTATCAAACTTACCATACAAGTTACATGGAATAAGCGTCTTATAGTGAAAGCTATCATCTCCTTTTGAAATATATTCACATAGTTTGGCCACAGCAATTTTTGCAATGGCATATCCTTCATTGGTTGGTTCTAATTCTCCTTTTAAAATCATCTCTTCAGATATAGTCTCTTCAATGTTTCTAGGATACATACATGAACTGCCAAGGTTCAAAAGCTTTTTTACACCCAATTTATGAGAAGCTTGAACAACATTTTTTCCCACATCTAAATTTTTGACTAAAAAATCTACTGGATTTTTAATATTGGCCTGAATCCCTCCAACTAACCCTGCGCAATGAATGACAAGGTCTGGTGAATATTTCTTAATATAAGAATAGACATTATCATAATTTAAGAGGTCCAATTCTTTGGATGTTGGGCACCATAGATCATTCTCTTTAATGATATCGTTTTCTTTCAGATTACTTCCAACCATGCCGGAAGTGCCCGTTATTAAAATTTTCATATAAATCTACTCAAAATAGTTTTTAATTTTATATCCGCCATCTTTCAAATAATGATCTTTTTGCATTTCATGAAGATCACTGACCATCATCTCTTCAATTAGCCCTTTTAAATCATACTTTAATTCCCAGCCAAGTTTTTCTTTTGCTTTTGTTGGGTCACCCATTAAAAATTCGACTTCGGTTGGTCGAAAATAGATGGGGTCAACGGAAACAACCCTTTGGCCAATTTCGACCTGATATTTTGAATTGCTGCATGACTTTACAAATGCTTCTTCTTTAATGCCCTCTCCCTTAAATTCAAGTTCAATTCCGACATGTTTAAATGATTCAATAACAAAATCCCTAACAGTTGTTGCTACACCGGTTGCGATAACAAAATCTTCAGGTTCATCTTGTTGTAGCATTAACCACATGGCTTCAATAAAATCTTTTGCGTGCCCCCAATCTCTTTTAGCATCCATATTTCCAAGATAAACTTGATTTTGCAATCCCAATGCAATTTTTGAAACTGCTCTTGTAATCTTCCTCGTTACAAAAGTTTCCCCGCGGATTGGACTCTCATGATTAAATAAAATTCCATTACATGCATACATTCCATATGCTTCGCGGTAATTAACAGTTATCCAGTAGCCATATAGCTTTGCTGCGGCATATGGACTCCTTGGGTAAAATGGTGTTTTTTCAGATTGAGGAACCTCCTGGACAAGTCCATATAATTCACTGGTACTTGCTTGATAAATCCTTGTCTTTTTTTCAAGTTTTAAAAGTCTAATCGCTTCTAAAAGTCTCAAAATTCCAATTCCATCGGCATTCGCGGTGTATTCCGGGGAATCGAACGAAACTTGTACATGTGACTGCGCTGCAAGGTTATATATTTCATCTGGTTGAATTTCTTGAATTAGCCTAATGAGATTAGTTGAATCAGTCATATCCCCAAAATGTAGATGAAATTTCAAATCATCTTCGTGAATATCATGATAGAGGTGATCGATCCTATCGGTATTGAACAGCGAAGTCCGTCTTTTCATACCGTGAACGATATATCCCTTATTCAATAGGAATTCAGCTAAATATGCTCCATCTTGTCCTGTAATCCCAGTAATTAGTGCTACTTTATTCATCATCGTTTCCTATATTATTTAATATTTTTGTGTAGATTACATCAATTTACACATATTCTCAAAATATTTTATATGGTTGAATAATAAAGGCGGATTTTATAAATCCAACACAAAATTTATAAAGAAAATAACCCATGACACCCTGAAACAGTACCCGGTCAACTTAAGCCGACATAGTCAGCCGGGCTTATCGGTTGATTTTTTTAAGGGGCTATACTAACATTTCAGCAATCGTACCGTTGTGCATGAACCGTTGCACATGAAAAAATGTAGGAAAAAAGTAAAATGTTACCTATTGTCTGTCATGACTGTGATCGTTATTTATTCAAACCGGAAATGAAATCGGGTACAATAGCTTACTGCGACCGCTGCAACGCAAGGTTGTTGCGGCATGAAGAGGATACCCTGGGCAAAACACTGGCATTGGCAATTACCTGTTTCATCCTCTTTATTATTGCCAATGCCTATCCCTTTCTGATCATGCGTATTGAAGGCATCGAGCAGCAGACAAATATGATTACCGGTATTCTGGAGTTGTTTGGCCAGGGCATGCCGGCACTGGCAGCTCTGGTTTTGTGCACGGCCATGCTGTTCCCCCTTTTACAGATTTCCGGGATGATTTACCTGCTGCTGCCCATGAAACTTAAGCGCATTCCCTGGAAGGCTGCTGCGGTTTACAGAACCATGTGTCATCTAAAACCCTGGGGGATGATGGAAGTCTATATGGTGGGGATTCTCATCTCAATGGTCAAACTGGTGAAAATGGCCACCATTATTCCGGGCCTGGCAGCTGTGGCGTTTATGGCCTTAATCTGCCTGCTCACGGCAGCCATGGCCGGCCTGAATCCGGATCATGTCTGGCGGAAACTGCCTCCCAAGCCGGGCCGTCTGCCTGAAGTTCTGCCCGAAGGTACACAAATGATTACCTGCCACACCTGTGGAATGGTCTGCCGGCAACCTGCCGGTACCCATGATTCTCTCTGTCCCAGGTGCGGAACATCGCTTCACTTCAGGAAGACGGATAGTCTTAGAAGGACGTGGGCATTGATCATTGCGGCGTGTATTTTGTATTTCCCGGCCAATATTCTGCCCATCACCAGGTTAAACGCCTTTGGGAAGGAACAGGCCGATACGATAATGAGCGGGGTTATTTATTTTATGTTTTCAGGATCCTGGCACATTGCCTTGATTATTTTTGTTGCCAGTGTTGTGGTGCCGCTCATGAAAATATTTACGTTGATCTACCTGCTGGTCTCGGTCTGGAAACGATCGTCTTTTCGACCTGAAGAACGTACCCGCCTTTATCGGATCACCGAGGTTGTGGGGCGGTGGTCCATGGTAGATGTCTATGTGGTGACAATTCTGGTGGCCATGGTTAAAATGGGGCATCTGGCCTCCATGGAAGCAGGACCGGGGGCTATCTTTTTTGCAGGTGTTGTGGTCATCACTATGTTTGCAGCTGAAAGTTTTGATCCGCGTCTGATCTGGGATGCAATGGAGGATTCATATGACCGAAGTCAATAAGCCTGAAACCGGCCTGTCCGGTGGTTTGCCAAGTGCCGTTATCCGTGAAAAAAAAGGATTTTCCCTGATCTGGGTGGTTCCCATTGTGGCCGTCATTATTGCCGCGGTACTGGTATACAAGGCTGTCTCGGAAAAAGGCCCTGTTGTAACCATTACCTTTGAGTCGGCATCAGGGCTTGAGGCCGGCAAAACAAAGATCCGGTATAAGGATGTGGATATTGGGGAGGTCGAAACCATCACCGTAAGCGAGGACCTGACAGGTGTTGTGGTCAAGGCAAGTCTGGGTAAGGGGGCAATGACGTATTTAACGGAAAAAACCCGTTTCTGGATTGTAAAGCCACGGGTTTCCGGCGGGTCTGTCAGTGGATTGGGGACCTTGTTCTCCGGCAGTTATATTGCCATAGATCCGGACACCGAGGGCAGTCCGCAATTGGAGTTTAAAGGCTTGGAAGTACCGCCGGTGGTCATGTCCGGTAAACCGGGCCGTCACTTCCGCCTGAGGACATCAAAAATGGGCTCCCTTGAAACAGGATCCCCTGTTTATTTCCAGGGCATCAAGGTCGGCCAGGTCGTTGGATATGAACTGGCAGAGCACGAAGATATCGTCGATGTCCGGGTGTTCATAGAGTCCCCCCATGACCGGCGGGTTCTTGAGACCACCCGTTTCTGGTTCTCCAGCGGCGTGGATGTGGATCTGGATGCAGACGGGATGCGCATCAACACTCCGTCTTTTGTTTCATTTCTCATCGGCGGTCTTGTCTTTGCCAATCCCGAAAGTTTACCCAAGGGGGATGCGGCGGATGAGGATACGTTGTTTTCGTTATTTGATTCCTATGAAGAGGCGCTGGCCAGAAAGTATATGCGTAAAAATTATTATATCCTTAAGTTTGACCAGTCTGTTCGGGGACTTGATGTGGGTGCGCCTGTTGAGTTCAGGGGATTTGCCGTGGGGAAGGTTGTGGATATATCCATTGAGGCCAATTGGGACACAAATGAGGTGAGAATGCCTGTAAAAATAGCCATAGAGCCGGAACGCACCGCCAAATTGATCGACGAGAAAAAAGTACCGGAAGACATTATGGAAATACTGGTGAAAATGGGACTGCGGGCCCAGCTGAATATCGGCAGCCTCGTCTCCGGAAAATTATACGTGGCGCTGGACTTTTTCCCCCATGCCGAGCCGGTATCTGTTCAAAAAAGTGACGGGTTACCCGAGATCCCCACCATTCCGTCTTCCATGGATCAATTGTCACGTAACCTTAACGCCTTTTTGAATAAAATCGAAAAATTGCCCCTGGATGAAATTTCTGCGGCTACGCTCAGCACCATTCGAAGCATTGAAAAGACAAGTGACAGCTTCAATGAAACAGCCCAAAGCGTCACCAGCATGGTTTCCTCGGATGAGATAAAGTCGGCAATCACCAATCTGAATAAGAGCCTGGCTGATGTGAGAGGCCTGGTTGAACAGCTTGAAAAAGAACTGCCCGAAACACTTGACGGTATCCAGAAAACAACGGCCCCGGATTCTGTCGTCATCTTTGAACTGAGACGGACGTTAAAGGAATTTGCCAAAGCAGCCCAAAGTGTAGGGGACCTGGCAGATCATCTGGAACGCCATCCTGAATCACTCCTTCAGGGAAAGGGAAAGAACGAATAATGAATAAGATCCTGTTCAGACACCTGCAGTATTTTGGAATATTTTTAGGATTCCTGATGATGACCGGATGTATCGGGGGCACAAGCCAGCCCTCTGTTTACTATGTGCTGAATGCATCCGATACCGATGCCAGGTACTCGGTCCCGGGTCTGGATCTTGGCGTGGGGCCGGTGACGCTGCCGGGGATCCTGGACCGTCCCCAGATTGTCAGCCGGCAGGGGGGTAACAACTTGGTGGTCAACGAGTTTCACCGGTGGGCAGATGCCCTGGACACGCAGGTTACCCTGGTTCTCGCCGAAAATCTGGCCACGGGCTTAAGCACGATAAATATCAAGACCTACCCCTGGGAACGGCCATTTGCCCCGGCGTATCAGTTATATGTTGACGTGAGACGGTTTGACGGTACTCCGGGGGACGGAGTCTACCTTCAGGCCATGTGGTGGCTGGTTAAAACCGATGATGACACACCGATACTGACAAGGCGGTCATCCCTGCTGATTCCAACCAAAGATAACAGTATGGCTGCATATGTGGCCGCCCAGAACGAGGCGCTGAAAAAGCTGAGCCAAGACATTGCAACAGGTATTTCCGAGACCTTAATACCGTAAGCCGAGTGGTTGAACGTCAGGCTGTTTTGATTTTTGTTCGGGCAAAGGTCTCCTGAACAATAAATGCATCTACACTGGCTCTGTGGCGAGCCAGGTTCAGAGAGCGTATCACTTTTTCTTTTGTAGTATGCCAGATCTCCATCTGTGGTTCGGTCAGGATCCGTTCCAGGGAACTGACGTTAAAGGTCTGGCGGACCCCGGCTTCCGCAAACAGCCGGGTGATCCAGGGTTTGTCCACGGCCCATCCGTCCGTATATACGGTACAGCCATCCAAAAGGCGGTTCAGGTCCAGGGCCACCTCAACCAATGGTTTTCCGTGGGTGGCCAGGATGTCCCGGGTGATGCAATGGGTTTTTTCCGCAGCCCTGTCCCAGTGAGTCCATTCCTGTGAGGGGAGGATCAGGCTGCAGTAACGGGTGTCCGCTTCCAGAGCCAGGCCGATCTCAATGGGATAGGACCGGCTGCCGAATCCTGAAGCTTCCACATCTACGATATAGGGCCTGTCTATTTTTCCATTCATGGCGAAAATTTAAGCTTTCCTGTGAGTTTTGTATACTATATCATTATTTGTCAGGTCAGTGAATAAAGCGAATAATAAATTTTTAAATAATGGTAGGAAATCAATGACAGAAAAAGAGACATTGGGCCGGGAAATCATTTCCAAGGCTTTGGAATACGGCGCATCCCTTGCAGGCATCGTTAATATCGAAGAGTTGAAAAAGACCCCCTCCCATACCATTGCCGGTAAAATGGTGGAATATACCGGCGTGGGTACCAAGGAGACCATAGACAAGTCCACACGGGGGCATGCCCAGTGGGAGGAACGCGCAAAGTCCGCCGTGGTCATTGCCGTAGAACACCCTGAAGAAGACCCTGAAATGGATTATTGGGTGCAGGGCTTAAGTGGCGGTACCTGGGGAAATGCAAAGCTGATTTCCGTATTTTCCCGCCTGGCCGACTGGGTGGAAAAAGAAAAAGATATCATCGGCATGAAGATCGCCTACCATATTGAGCAGGGCGGGGTATTTATGAAGGATGCCGCCGTACTGGCCGGTCTTGGCTGTATCGGGAAGAACAATATCCTGCTTACACCTGAGTTCGGCCCCAGAGTTAGGCTGCGCGTGATGCTTCTGGATGCGGATTTGCCCTCCACGGGAATGGCTGCCTATGATCCCTGCGAGGACTGCGAGCAGTTCTGTAAAAAGGCCTGTCCCCAGGGGGCCATGGGAAGAACCGTTTATACGGCGCAGGAAATGGGCCAGGACATCCTGCCCGGCCGGAACGGGACCTATAACAGAAAGCAGTGTAACAAGCAGATGGAAAAGGATATTGACAACGGGAAAGATGTCCCCGTCCCGGATACGGATAAAATTGGTAATGAGGTTCGGTTCTGCAGACGGTGCGAATTTGCCTGCCCTGTTGGGAACGCCGGATAGGACCAAAAGACAGCCTAAGGGAGAGTGCTATGTTCATCAACGGAGAGTGGATTAAGGCAGAGGATAACCGGGTATTTTCAGTGACCGACCCGGCTGACGGCAGTATGATTGCACAAGTGGCTGACGGTGGCGTAAAGGAAGTCGATTTGGCGATAGGTGCCGCTTTTGAGTCCTTTGAAACCTGGTCCAAAACAACAGCTTATCAACGCTCTGCTCTTTTGTTCAAGGCCCATGCCCTGATGATGGACAACCTGGAGCATTTGGCCCAGACCATGACCCAAGAGCAGGGAAAACCCATCCAGGCCGCCAGGAATGAGGTGAGATACGGGGCGGATTTTTTGAGCTGGTTTGCCGAGGAGGCCAAGCGGAATTACGGGAGAACCATTCCGTCTGCCCGGGCAGATCAGCGGTTCATGGTACTTAAACAGCCCATGGGGGTGGTGGGTGCCGTTACCCCCTGGAATTACCCGGTCTCCATGATTACCCGGAAACTGGCCCCGGCCCTGGCAGCTGGCTGTACTATTGTCATCAAGCCTGCGGAGGCCACACCTCTGTGTGCCATTGAACTCTTTAAACTCTTTGAACAGGCAGGCCTGCCCAAAGGGGTGGCAAATCTGGTCACGGCTCTGGACCCCAAACCGGTGGGAGAAGCTTTCTGTACCGATCCCAGGGTGGCCAAGCTTACCTTTACCGGCTCCACAGCTGTGGGCAAGATGCTGGCCGCCAAGGCTGCCCTTCAGATGAAACGGATCTCTCTTGAACTGGGGGGACATGCCCCATTTATCGTGTGCCGTGATGCCAATCCCGTAATAGCAGCCAAGGGCCTTTCCCTGGTGAAGTTTTTAAATACAGGTCAGGCCTGTATCAGCCCGAACCGGATCTATGTCCATGTGTCACAGAAAGAGGCTTTTCTCAAAGAGCTGACCGCAAAGGTCTCTGCCATGAAGGCCGGAAGGGGAACTGAACCGGGTATCGGTATCGGCCCTCTGGTCAATGAAACCGCGGTTGAAAAGGTGGAAAGCCAGGTACGTGATGCCCTTGAACATGGCGCAACATTGATAGCCGGCGGAAAACGTCTCACAGAAGATGGCCTGGACAAGGGATGGTTTTATGCCCCGACGATTCTGGACAATGTCACAGAGGAGATGCTGATCTACAGGGAAGAGACCTTCGGCCCCGTGGCCCCGGTGATTACCTACGAGGATGAAAAAGATCTGCTCAGAATGGCCAACGACACTCGCTACGGCCTGGCCGCCTACGTCTATACACGTGATGTTGCAAGTGCCTTTAATATGTTTGAAGGGCTTAACTTCGGTATTATCGGTATCAACGACATCAACCCTACCTCTGCCGCTGCCCCGTTCGGCGGTATGAAGGAAAGCGGCCTGGGCAGGGAAGGGGCAATGGAAGGTCTGGATGAATATCTGGAAACCAAGCTGGGAGGTTTTTCCCTGAGATAGAATAAAAAAGAGGGCCGGGAAGCGAAGGGGGCTTCCCGGCCCTTTTTGCCCGTAGCAAGTCTCAGTTCAGCAGGGCGTAGATCGTAAATTTTATTCGTGCCTAGATCATCTCAATGGCGCAGGCCATGGCAACACCACCGCCGCCGCATAGGGTGGCAAGGCCGAGAGAATCCCCCCGTTTTTTCATGGCGTACATCAGGGTGGTCATGATCCGGGCACCGGTGGAGCCTACGGGATGGCCAAGGCCGATACCTGAGCCGTTGATGTTGGTGATTTCCCGGTTCAGACCCAGTTCTTTCTCGCAGCCGATATACTGGGCGGCAAAGGCTTCGTTGACTTCGACCAAATCAAAATCGTTGATTGCGAGGCCTGATTTATCCATAAGACTTTTAACAGCCGGTACAGGTGAAATCCCCATGATGGTGGGATGACAGGCACCCATGCCGGATGCTTTGATTTTGGCGATGGGGGTGAGGCCTAATTCTTTGGCCTTGTCTGCAGACATGATCACCATACCGGTGGAACCGTCATTGATGCCGGATGCATTACCTGCGGTGACTTTACCTGTTTTGGGGACAAATGCCGCAGGAAGGGAACTCAGTTTCTCCATGGTCATGCCGGGGCGGAAGTGTTCGTCTTTGTCAAAGATCAGGGGATCTTTTTTACGTTGGGGTACTTCAATGGGTACAATCTCGTCGGCAAAAGAGCCATCCTGGGTGGCCCGTTCCGCATTGTTATGGGAGCGCAGGGCAACTTCATCCATCTCTTCTCTTGTGATGTTCAGATGCTGGGCTACAAATTCAGCAGTATGACCCATGATATAGGGTTTGCCCATGAAATAGGAAGCCGGGGCTTCTGCGGTGTTTAACGGGGTGGTCTCATCAAAGGGCATGACGTGGGAGCCGCAGTGAAGGGCATGGATCATGGCATCCACAAACTGGGTATCCTGAAGGCGGCATCCCCAGCGGGCCTTGGGCACGGTATAGGGAACACCGGACATATGCTCTACACCACCGGCCAGGATAACATCGGCCATACCGGCCTGGATCATTGCCACGCCGGACAGTGCCGCTTCCATACCTGAGATGCAGACCCGGTTGACGGTGGCTGCAGGTACGGTATCGGGAATCCCGGCCATGAGGGCTGCCACACGGGTGGTGTTCAGAGTATCATGGTGCTCCAGGCAGGTGCCGTAGCGGACATCATCAATAATAGCCGGATCAATGCCAGCTCTTTTTACTGCCTCTTTCATGGTTACACTGCCGATATAGGCGCCGTTCAGGTCTTTCAGTGTGCCGCCGTACGCGCCGATGGCGGTCCGGCAGGCTGATACTATTACTACTTCTTTCATTGTTTGGGTCCTTTAGTTAGTGTCATTTATTTTGAGGCAAATGCCGAATCATCAATATCCATGGCGGCGTTGTCAGCGGTCATGATGGTCTCCATCTTGCCCTGGCTTACGGGAAGAACCGAAGCTGTGAAAAATTTTGCCGAGGCCAGGATACCGTTGTAAAAGGCCACATCTTTTTTCTTGGGTTTATCCGCCAGTTTCTGTGAGGCGATCACGGCCCGCCAGAGCAGCATCCAGGCCATTAGCACGTCCCCGGTTACATCCAGGAAGGGATGGGCATGGGCAAAGGCTGTTTCGATTTTTTTCTCTCCCATGAGGCCGCCCAATGATTTGGCGGTTTCCATGAGTTTGGTAACGCTGGCTTCAAGAAGGGCTGCCTGAAGAGTAAGACCGTCCGTTCCTTTGGCCGCCTCAATGGTTTTAGTGACTTCCGTCAGCAGGTCCGTGAAGGCACGGCCCTTGTTCAGGCCCAGTTTTCTGCCCAGAAGGTCCATGGCCTGGATCCCGTTGGTGCCTTCGTAAATCTGGGTGATCTTACAGTCCCTGAGCAATTGCTCCTGGGGATATTCCTTGGTAAAACCATAACCGCCGAACACCTGGACCCCGTCGGAGCAAAGTTCAAATGCCCGGTCCGTGATATAGCCCTTGGCAACCGGAATGAGGACGTCAATGATGCCCTTGTATTTTGCCCTGTCTTCGTCTGTTTCCGCCACTTTCACCATATCTTCCATGAGCCCCACGTAATAGAGGATACTTCTCATGGCTTCTGTATTGGACTTCATTTTCAACAGCATGCGGCGGATGTCGGGGTGCTGGATAATGGGAACCCCTGGAGAGCCTTTGGGAGCGGTCAGGCTCGCGCCCTGGACCCGTTCTTTGGCATAGTTCAAAGCGTTCAGGTAGGAGGCGGATGCACAGGCAAAACCTTGCATGCCTACATGGAGGCGGGCCTCGTTCATCATGACAAACATATGGCTCATGCCCTTGTTGGCCTGGCCAAGCAGGGTGCCGATGCATTTGCCCTTGCCGCCCATGGCCATGGAGCAGGTGGGGCTTCCGTGGATTCCCATTTTTTCTTCGATGCCTGTGCAGACAATATCGTTGAGGTCACCCATGGACCCGTCGTCATTGACCCAGAATTTGGGAACCAGGAACAGGGAGATACCGGCTGTTCCGGCAGGAGCCCCTTCAATGCGGGCTAAAACAGGATGTATAATGTTTTCTACCAGATCATTTTCACCGGAAGAGATAAATATTTTGTTGCCGGTGATGGTGTACGTGCCGTCTCCGTTGGGTACGGCCTTGGTGGTCAGCGCGCCGACATCGGACCCGGCTTCTGGTTCGGTCAGGAGCATGGAACCGCCCCAGACACCTGTGTACATTTTTTTCAGATAGAGTTCTTTCTGCGCATCCGTACCGAATTCTTCCACCAGCTTGCCGGCCCCGTGGGCCAGGATATTGTGGAGCATGAAGGGGTAGTTTGCCCCGTTGAAGTAGTTGTTGGCTGCAAGGGCCACGGTGGCCGGCATACCCTGTCCGCCCCAGTCCGGATCGTCGCACATAGCAATCCATTCGCCTTCTGCAAACAGCTTGTAGGCCCGGTGAAAGGCCTTGGGCACGGACACCTGTCCGTTTTCAAAAGTGCAGCCCTCTTCGTCCGCTTCCTTGAGATAGGGGAGCAGCTCCTTTATGGCCAGGTTACGGGCCTCGGATACCACCATATCAATGGTTTTTTTATTAAAATCTTCAAATCGTTCGTACTGGCTTAAGGATTCCACGTTCAACTGCTCGTGAAGAACAAAGTCCACATCCCGCCGGTCTGCTACTTGCTGGGCCATATTGCCTCCTGGGGGTAAGCTGTGCTTAACCGGGGTTAAATGTTCATTTAACCCAATCTTTTATTTTGTATAATCGTAAAAGCCTTTACCGCTTTTTCTGCCGAGATAGCCTGCCCTGACCATTTTTCTAAGCAGAGGTGCGGGCCGATATTTGTCTTCACCCAACTCCGCATGAAAGCTGTCAAGAACCAGGAGCATGGTATCCAGCCCCACCATGTCTGCCAGGGCCAGGGGGCCTATGGGATGGTTGGCACCAAGGGTCATGGCATTGTCGATGTCTTCGGGAGAGGCAATGCCTTCTGCCAGAACAAAAACAGCCTCGTTGATCATGGGGCAGAGGATGCGGTTCACGGCAAAGCCCGGAGCCTCTTTTACCTCAATGGCTGTCTTGTTGATTTTGTCTACAAAATCCTTGGCCATGTTCAACGTTTCATCTGAGGTGGTAAACCCTTTGATCAGCTCCACAAGCTTCATGACTGGTACGGGATTGAAAAAGTGCATGCCGATGAACTGGTCGGGGCGGCTGGTGGCCGATGCCATTTCCGTGATGGACAGGCCGGACGTGTTGGAGGCAAAAAGGGTCTCTTTCTTACAGATGGTATCCAATTCCCGGAAGGTCTGCTTTTTGACATCCATGACTTCGATGATGGCTTCGATGACAAGATCTGCCTCCCGGGCCGCCAGGGTCAGGTCTGTGGTGCCGGTGATCCGGTCCAAGACGGCATCTGCTTCATCTGCTTCCATTTTACCTTTGGACACAGCCCGGTCCAGGTTGGATTTTATGGTGGTGATCCCGTTTTCAACAAACCGGTCTTCCATATCCCGCAGGATGACATCAAAGCCTGCCTGGGCAGCACACTGGGCGATTCCTGCACCCATGATCCCTGCCCCCAATACCGTAATTTTTTTCATTTCCATGGTCTGACCTCCGTATGTTTAAGAATCTCAACGTTCTTGATATTCAAGAGAATATTGAGCAAAACCCATGCCAGCCCCCAAGGGCCTTGCAGGGCAAGGGCTTGGGAAATGGGCAGCCAGATTCTTTGGACTTTCTGTTCCATGGAAAAGTTTTTTCTGTTCTATTTTCCGGTTTTGCGATAAGCTGCACCATGGTACAGAATTTTTAATCTGGATTATCTTTGGAGTACATCATGATCCCTTATATTAATGAAAATGATTTTTTCAGGGAAGCCACTCTTACCCTCTGCTCAAGTCTTGATATTGAACGGGCACTTCATCAATGCCTGCTCTATGTCCGTCAATTCATGCCTGCGGATCAAATGGGGTTTCACGTTTATCACAGGGATGCCGGCATCGTGGAAACCATTGCCCTTGCAACCCCTGAAGGCGGGCAGGCTGTGTCCATGAAAGTTCCACTGTCCGAAGCGGGCCGTCAACTGATCGAAAGCCGGGGCCTTGATCGGGTGAG
>PIVQ01001418.1 GCA_003354055.1 Desulfobacteraceae bacterium
TTATTTTTTTCCTTTTACCCATATAAACCGGGAGCAGCTTCATGCTGTGACCTCATTTTTTTCAAAAATCCGTTTTCTGAATTTGAATTCGGATATCCCTGCCGAATCAAAGCTTGCAGGATTAATGAGCCAGGGGTACCTTGTACCGGTTTCGTTGCCTGGTGAGAGAGTTTTAGATCTTGACAGAAGAGTGCAGTCTTACCTGGATTGGGCTAAGATTCATCAGGGAAACGAGAGAAATTTAAAGTCCCTGATTAAAGAAACGGCCTATTTCAGAGAGGACACCGGGTTAACTGCTATCCAGTCGCAGATTCGTCGGGGCCGGGGCCACGAACAGCCCGAAGGTAAGGCTCAAAAAGACAAGGATCCCCTGCTGTTTATGAAATTTGCAGAGATGTGGGATATGGAGAAGGACAGTATTCAAAGTGAAATTTCGGCCCTTGATGCCGATAATTTTGCCCTGTTTGCCGAGCTTAAAGGGGATATGGAGGCGTCGGGTCAGGTTGCCGATTCTTTGTTAGATGCGGGTTCTGCGGGTCCCGGGTTTGATCCCGGGCAAACCATGACAGAAGAACGGATTCGGGCCTGGATTGATCTTGCCGGAGAGGCTGGGCTGTTCGCCGACTTAGGAAAACCCCAGGTTCTGGTGACCACAAGTTCTGCTGTAATGGACTATTTGATGTCCAACGCAGATCAGGTGATAAATGGGCTTGACATTGAATCCATAAAAGTGCATGAAAATGGATGTGCTCGCAAAGAGAGATGGCAACAGGACATGATTAATATCCTTGATGAAACCCTTTTACGCAATGCACCCTCCCGGAAAGATTTGACAGAAAACGCTGAATGCTGTGCCCTGTCTGGGCAGATTCAGTTTTGCCTTTTGTCCGGAGAGAAACTGGATAGAACTTTTAAAATGCCAGGCAAGCAAGTTGGTAAACCGATTGCGGTCTGCCTGGTAAAACTAAACTCATAAATAGCTTGATTTTAGCAAAAAATATGTTGTAAAAGCGGTTTTTAGATCAGGTAGAAATTTAGAGAATGAGTTTATAAAATTGTACCACTTAATTTAAGGAGGCTATTAAAATGGCATTTAACCCGATTGTTGACGAATCAAAATGTGTTGGCTGCGAAGAATGTGTAGACGTT
>PIVQ01001419.1 GCA_003354055.1 Desulfobacteraceae bacterium
AGCAGACAGATTTTGCCTTTATAGCACTGAATCTCGTTGGCACCAAGATCTCCGTCAGGTCCGCCTGTCATCATCAGGTTCAGATTCTCTTCCTTTGCCCCATAATGGTCGATAAGGGCACGGAAAGCGCCCATGACGGATGTGGTGGTCATACCGCTGATCTCGATTCTGCCGCCGATCTGATTCCAGATCTCGTCCATATCTGCGGTAGTTGATTTGGTTTCACCGTTGATGGCAAGCTCGGTTGTCTTTGCATCATGGGCGGACAGACCGAAGATATCCCCATTGTCCAGAATGCCGTAGGTATCATGGGGAATCCCAAAACTTTTACCAGTGGTGATGGTCCGCCAGTAGGCGTATCCCCGCTCTCTTGCCCGGTATGCCACAGCATCCATCAGCGGAGCTGTTCCTTCGTCCGGTCCGAAAAAAACCATTTCCGGCCGTCCCCAGTGATCTTTGACATTGGGATCGGGCAGCATCAGATCCATGATACCTTCGGTATAATCATACAGGGCTTCCATACTGTAGGTGGCGTAAAGCGCATGGGGAACCACCACGCCTTTGGATCCGCTTTCACAGATATCCTTGTGTTTAAGACGCTGGGCCTTGGGTCCCAGAGCATAGTTCAGCATAACCGCATTGTCCAGTTCCGAAGCATGGTTGCCCGGGGTAACCCGGATCATGCGCAGGCCGCCTCTGGCAATATCATCGGCCCGAAGATGGGTGCCGCAGGCATAATGGCCGTTGGTAAAGAAAATCCCGTACACAAATTGCTCAAACACCAGGGGATCCAGAATCCGATTATCCATCCGGAAGGAAAAGGATCGTTTTTCAGGTTTGAAGAAGTTGGTTTTCAACGTGGCCGGAACAAACTTGAACATAAATGAAAAGATGTCATGACCCAGGGGAAATTCCATGAATCTTACGGCCAGCATCCGTTCAAAGGCTCCCCATTCCTTGTCCAGCTCCTCTTGGTTCAGGCCACACGGCCCTGCCGGGTTGAACTTCTGATCAAAGAGACGGTAAAGAAATTTAAGAAGGTCGGGATGTTCACAGGCCGTTTCCATGATGGTTCTGGATACGTAGGTAAACTTGTTGGACTCGTGGATCCGTCCTGCAAAGGCAGCCTTGTGGTCTGCGCTGTCAAG
>PIVQ01001420.1 GCA_003354055.1 Desulfobacteraceae bacterium
TCCATGTAAAGACCGTATTCATTGGGCCGTGCGGCATAATACTCCGCATACTCCTTAACATTACCACCGGTACAGAATGCCTTGTCTCCTGCGGCCGTAAAAATACAGCCCACAACGGAGGAATCCGCAGATGCACGGTGAAAGCCTGCAATAACGGCTTTGACCATCTCCGTGGTATAGGAGTTGTACTGATTGGGGTTGTTCAGGGTGATCCAGGCAGAGTAAAGCCCTTCAACAGCTTCGCCCTTGGGATCCATAATGGGCTTTTTTTCATACATGACGCCGGGAGCTTCATCGGAAAACAGATCTTCACTCCAGAGATGATGGTCCTTTAGTCCGGATTCGCGGGGCAGCCAGTTTAAATCACTCATTACTATCTCCTTTTAGATACGTATTTATTGTTTAGTACTTAATTAATTTTTCTTTTATTTTAAGGAATCGTTACAAAATAACTTGATCTAAATCGTTTCCAAAACCCCTTTAAAGACTGGGGATTTTGAAAACAAAAGATCAAGTAATTTTGGAGCCGATCCTAAGGCACCATAATGGGACGCTCATTGATTTTTTTATGGTGGGCCATTTCAAAGATTTCATTGATTGAGTCCAGTGGGAATGTTTTGACAAAGGGCGTAAGATCCATTTTTCCGTCCAGAATCAACTTCACCACTGGGCCGTAGTATTCAGGCAGACATCCCCAATTCCCACGTATTGTGGCGTTAAAGGCCATGGCGTTGGACAACCTTATATTGACTTTGTCCAGGGTAAACCCGATCACGGAGAGGTGGGACCCGAAGGTCATCAGGCCGAATGCGGTTTCCTGGCCTGCTTTTGTGCCCGAGGTTTCAAAAATCTTAAGACTGGTGCGGGCACGTCCTGTTTTTTTGGCCGTGGCAAAGACCGCTTTTTTAAGGTCCTTAAAGGAAAGTTCTTTGACATTAAAGGTGGCATCCACATAGGGAGACAGTTTTTCCAGCTTTTGGTCGTCCACATCTATGGCAACCACGGCAGCACCGAAACTTTTGGCCAGAAGGGCACCAAATCCGCCCACGCCGCCCACACCGATAAACACGGCCAGGTCCTGTTCCCCAAGCTTGGCTTCGATAATGGACTGATAGGGGGTGGTAATGGCATCCGCTACAACCGAGAG
>PIVQ01000591.1 GCA_003354055.1 Desulfobacteraceae bacterium
CTGGTAAAGAATCTTCCCACAAGACCCTGGGAAAGTCTGTGCCAATGCCCGGATGAAGATTTGGCGAATCCGTCCAGAGTTCATGTGGATTCATTTGGCCATGTCCATCTCTGCCAGGGTATCAGCATGGGGAATATGTGGAAAACCCCATTGTCTGAGCTTGTCGATCAATACCAGCCGGAATCCCACCCTATTGTTGCTCCCCTTATTAAAGGAGGGCCTGCTGAACTGGCAAAAGCATTGGGTATTACCCCGGACAAGGGATATGTAGATGAATGCCATTTGTGCTATACCGCGCGCAAGGCTTCTATGGACAGGTTTCCGGAAATTCTGGCGCCGGGCCAGGTCTATGGGATGGTATAACAGGGCAATCGCAAGTAGCTTTTTTTAAAAGAAATTTCTATACATTCTCCGAGAAAAAATAAGTGCTTATTCTTTTTACCCTTGCATTTTTTCTCAGGAGAAGGGTATTCTCAAATGCAGTTGATTATTGAATCCGCTGAGTCCTCTTTTCAGAACATGATACAACGCTCTTAATCAAAGATCTCAAATTATTTCCATTGCATATTATTCAATATATACATGATATGCGATTCATATAGCTACCCCCAAAGTTCTGCTGAATACCAATTTTCATGGGTATGTTTTTATTTCAAAGATAAGGTAATTTCTTAAAAAAAGTAAAATATCATGTTTTTTCAAACAATAAAAATCAGAGAAAGGAGGTGGAACTTAAGTTAAAAAGTGGCCTGTAACTTAATGTTAATGAATTTAAGGGAGAAACGGTAAATGACGACTTACGAAGGACATAAAAAGATTACGAACGAATTAATCGCATTAATCATAAAAAACGAATGGCAGAACGATTTTAAGGAGGCCATTGGCAAGGCTTGCGAACTTGATCTGCCCATCATCGGAGGCATCACCACCTTGGATGAATATTATGACTACCTTGACGGTTTTGTGGAATGGACGCCGCAAGTGACAAAAGACGATCCGCGGAATGTCTACGATCATCTGGTGGCCTTCTACTTCTTTATGCAATTCCCTTCGGTTCGGCAGCATCAGAGCCCTATTACACCCCATAAACCCAAGCCCCATGATGAGCTTACAGAGTTGTCCAAATGGATCGTTGAGTGCGCCAACACCTGGGGAGCTTACCTTGATACGACGGAATCGGCAAAAGAGGTTGAAAGCTTCAAGTACGATCCATGGTTCAACTGGGACGAATACATGGCCCCTCCCAGTGGTTATCTTACCTTTAACGAATTTTTCGCCCGTCACACAAAACCGGGTATGCGCCCCATAGCCGGTTTAAACGACAATAGTGTCATCGTCTCTCAGGCAGACTGCACAATGGTTGGATGGTGGCAGATCAGCCAGAAGTCAAATATTAATCTGCAGCAGGAGAATGAAAAGGGCATCGTAATTCAGAGTAAAATATTTACCTACTCCATTGAAGAATTATTAAAGGACAGCATATATGCCGATCGTTTTAAAGGCGGTATTTTCATGCACAGCTTTCTTAATTCCACCGACTATCATCGCTGGAACAGCCCTGTACAGGGAAGGGTCCTTGAATCAAAGGTCATTCAGGGCCAGGCCTATCTCGGTATAGAGGTCGATAAAATCATCGATGCCGACGGCAAAGAGCGTAATCACCTGTCGGCCCAGGACGGCACAGGGTATCAGTTCTTCCAGACACGCGGTCTGATAGTGATCGATTCACCCATAGGGCTGGTTGCATGCCTGCCCATGGGTATGGCACAAGTCTCATCAGTCACGATTACCGCTGAAGAGGGCGTGACACTGAGAAAAGGCGAAGAGTTAGGCTATTTTAAATTCGGTGGCTCGGACTTTGTTCTTTGCTTTGAGCGCAGCTCAAATGTACAGATCACGACACAGCCCAACGAACATGTCCAGCAGGGAACATGTATCGGCAAAGCCTGTCCGTATTCCACGGACTAAGGTCGGGGCAACTGCCTGAGCCAATATCATCTTCCTGTGTTGACCCTGCCTGGCATACACCCGAAACCCACAAAGGCGTTTTCCCCGGTCTACCGGGAAAAACGCCTTTGCACTTGGAGGAGAGGTCTCCTTCCGGCTGCAAATCTGTGCAGGATTTACAAACCGTAAACTGTAATTTTACTGAGGGTAGAGCAGCTCAGCCAAATGGGCCACCTCGAAATCACGGCCCTGTTTCATGGCGCCGCCCCGAAGCTGCATCACACAGCCGGGACATTCGGTTACCAGCAAATCTGCCCCTGACTTTTCCACATCATCCAGTTTCTGTGTGAGGATCTCATTGGAGACGGCCGGGAAATTGGCTGAAAAACTGCCGCCGAAGCCGCAGCAGGTCTCTTCTTCCTGAGTGGGGACATAGGTATTGCCGGATTTATCGATCACATCCTTTGGTGACTGGGTCTCTCCAAGACCACGGCAGAGATGGCATGGAGAGTGGAAGGCAACTTTTTTGTCCTGGCCGGTTTTGGGTTTCAGGCCCACCACATTGGACATGAATTGGCTGTAAGACAATACCTTTCCGGCAAAGGCTTCCGCCTTATCAGGTGCATATTTTTTCACCAGCTTGGGCATCCCGTGTTTCAGATGGGAGGCGCAGGAGGCACAGAGGGTGACGATATAATCAACCTTTTCATCCTCAAATGCATCCAGATTTTGAAGCGCCACATCCCGGGCTGCAGATTTTTCGCCCATGCTAACGGCAGGCAGGCCGCAACAGGACTGTTCCATGGGAAAGGTAACTGCCACATTGGCCTTTTCAAATCCTTTCATGGCAGCTTCCAGATGCTCGGGATAGACAAAATCCTGGACACACCCTGAGAACAGGGCGATTTTAAATGCCGGTTCTTTCACAGGTTTGTTCAGGGAGGCAAACCGATCCCTGAAAGGTTTTTCCGCTATGGCCGGCAACCGCCTGAAGTTGTGCTCTTTGGCAAAGATCATGGGCAAATGCCGCAGATAGGGGGTGCCTTTTTGCTTTTCCGTCAATGGAGTCTGGGCCAGTTTGGCCGTTCTCAGCAGGGTATGAAAAAGTTTTCTATTTTTCAGCACCTTGCCCAGAAGCAGACTCTGGATAGGGTGTCCCTCTTCATCCTGGATCCGGGCATGGATATCCTTGATCAGGGAGGGCAAATCAATGCCGCCGGCGCAAATAGCCTTGCAGGCCCCGCAATTGGTGCAGTTCTGAACCAGATTCCTGGCATGTTCCCTGCCGTGGAAGAAATAAGTGGTGATCAGGCCGATGGCACCAATGTAAATATGACCCAGTTGATGACCGCCAACCATGCGGTATACCGGACAGACATTGGCACAGGCACCGCAGCGAACGCATTGGAGGACCTGGGAGAACACCGGGTCTTTTGCAATTTTGCTTCTGCCGTTGTCCAGAAAGACCAGGTGCATTTCCCGCTTGCCGCTTTCCGTTGTTTTACATTCCGACGGCCCGGTGATCCATGTCACATAGGAGGTAATAGCCTGACCTGTGGCATTTTTGGGCAATACCCGGTTAATAGCCAGAGCCTCCTTTATGGTAGGCAGTAATTTATCAATGCCGACCAAAGCCACATGAACACGGGGTAATGTAGAGACCAGGCGGGCGTTACCTTCATTGGTGACAATACCGATGGTACCGGTTTCCGCAATCACATAGTTGGCTCCGGTGATCCCCATATCTGCAGTAACAAATTTTTCCCTTAGTTCCCGTCTGGCCACCTTGACCAAATGCCGAATTTCGGCATCCTGTTCCGTTCCTGTTACCGTGGAAAAAAGATCTGCCACCTGGTACCGGGACAGATGAATGGCCGGCATCACCATATGGGACGGTCCTTCCTTGCGGAGCTGAACAATCCACTCACCAAGATCCGTCTCGGTCACCTCCAAGCCTTCGTTTTCAAGCCAGCGGTTCAGATGAATCTCTTCGGCTGTCATGGACTTGGATTTAACGATACTTCTGGTGTTGGTCTGTTTGGCGATTCTCGCGATAATCCGGTTGGCATCTTCGGCGGTTTCCGCCAGATGGACATGAATCCCGTTGACCTTGGCCTTTTGGATGAATTCTTCCATCAGTGCTTTATTTCGAATTACGGCATCGGCTTTGATATCAGCAACCGTCTGAATCATCTCTTCCGTGTCCATGCCGGCAAAGGCATTTTCACGGGAGATGGGGTAAGCCACGGCAAAATTATCCATGGCTTTTCTGAGGAACTTATTGCCCAGTGCTGCATCCAGCCGGTCCTTGTACTTTTTTAAACTCTCTCCCGATTTTAAACTTGGGGCCATGGTTTATTCCTCCACCAGCATGATGTGCAGTTCTAGGGGGCCGTGTACCCCAATGGCCAATACCCGCTCAATATCAGCGGTGCGGCTGGCCCCTGTGATAAAAGCCATATAAGATCCGGGATCCCCGACCATCCCCATCAACTCTTCTGTCATGGCCAGGGCGGTTTCCCGGATCTTAGATGTTTGAAGTATGGCCACATGGATCTCGGACAGCATGGTGGACAATCTCATTTCCTCGGATCTTGAATCAAGAACCAGGGTACCGGTTTCGGCAATGCCAAAGTCCATCAGGGTGACTCCCATGTCAATACCGCCTGGGTATTGTCGTAGATCTTTACGGATCAAGGAA
>PIVQ01001421.1 GCA_003354055.1 Desulfobacteraceae bacterium
GAAATCCCATCAATAATATTTACGGTTCCGGATTTGAAACTTTGCAGATTCTTGGCCCAGCTATTGACGAGATACTTAAAATTAAGGCCTGTTTTTTCTCCGATAAGTTTAATCAAATCGAACGAAAATCCCTCTAACTTTCCATTTTCCTCAAAGGAAAAAGGTACAAAATATTTAAGCATTGCTATGGGAATTATTGGATTCGCTGTTATGAAAGCCTCTTCCTCGTCAGAGAAATCAATCTTTCTGGATGTTATCTCTTTTTGCATGATTTGGGCGCCCAGCCATTTATTTTTCAGTACCAGGAGCTCTTTTTCAGAGATGGTGTCAAAACCTTTTTGAATAATGGAAAACAGATAGGGGTTATCCTTTTGTATCCCCAGACGGAGGTCTTCCCTGACGATTCCCTGTAATTCCAATTCCCCCTGAATGCGGATATTGGAAAAACCATGCTTTTTTAGATAATAATTGCCCTGGTTCAAATTATTGACAGCTGCGTCAATCTGACCAAAGGCCAGGGCCTTAAACTTTTCCTCAGGCTCATCAAATTCAACAATGTTCGCTACGTTCAACTTTTTTAATTCAGATCCGTAAAAAATATGCTTTATAATTCCTAACCTCTTACCCCTTAAGCTTTCCAGGCCGGTAAATTCTCCAAAGTCATCCCTGGTAAAAAGCACTGTGGGAATCTCATGATACGGTTTGGTGTAAAGTGTAAATGGTGTGCGTTCTTTTTTAAATGATAGGCAATCTATCGCATCCACCTTTTTGGATTTAAATCGGGTGAAGTTTTCAGTCCAGGTACCCACAATATGATCAAACTCCAGGCCGGTTCTGTCACTGATGAGCTTTTGGAGCTCAATAGAAAACCCCTGCAAATTGCCATTCTCAATATATGAAAAAGGCATATAATCCTTGAGAACCGCTATTGAAACCCTGGGATTTTCTTTTAGGAGGGCTTGCTCTTCTTGTGTTAATTCAATTCTTGCGACCTTTTCCAAATTTTGCTGTGATAGGCCTGGAACAGGGGCTATGACTAATATCAAAAAAAATGCACAAATACTGCAAAAAGGCTTAATAATCATGCCTGCCTCCCTAAAAAGGTGATTGGTACAATGATTATTGAAAAAGGACGATTGTTT
>PIVQ01000592.1 GCA_003354055.1 Desulfobacteraceae bacterium
GCTTCGGTATCATGGAGGATAAACCGGGTTTCCACCTGTTTATCATATTGATACATCAGCCAGGAGTAGAGCATCACATGCTGGGACACGACGGTCTGGGTCACCTTCCCGCCCATGGAGCCCGAATAATCCCTCAGGAAAAAAACCAGGGCCTGGGATTCAAAATCCTTTTCACGGGACAATATCCTGTAGATCATGTCCTGGGGAGCTACCAGAAATTTGGACGGGTCAATGTGCGATACATCCGGAATCCTGCCCAGAGCAATATTGGTCTGGACAATCTGCTTAAGGGTGGCTTTTTTATCAAGGATCTGCCCCCCCCCCTTGTTTGTGTCCGTAAGATCATAGACATACCGGGCCAGGGTCCGTTTTTTCCCCTTGTCCTGGAGGTTGGGCAGTTGAAAATCCTGGGACAGAACCTTGCCCAGTTCATAGGCATTGGCCTCAAGTTCGTGCTCTCCACCTTCGCCTTCACCGGGTCCTTCACCGCCGCCTTCGCCTTCGCCTTCCCCCTCTTCTGGCCTTACCGGCTGTTCACCGATGATCTCGCCTTCTTCTCCTTCACCGGTGCCTCCGGAAGGCTCACCTTCCCCGGGCTCCTGTTCAAGGTTGATTTCATCATGGACAAGTTTTTCTTCCACTGTGGTGGGCACCACAATGATCTTTTCCTTGCCTCCGGTACCGGGTTTTACAATACGCCCGATCCGGATCTTACGTTTAAACCCGTCTTCTTCCCGTTGCCGGTCCCGTTCAAGGAGTTCATCAAGGGTTATCATAAGTTTCATCCCCCCTATGGGTTTTCTATTTGTCATCCTCCTGGCTGCAGAAATATTCAATGGTCTTCTGGGCGCAGGTGGGACAATAACCGAGTTTTTCGTCCATGGTAAATATCATGCGGTCATAAAGTTTCTGGTTTTCTTCATTCGTCCTATTGGCAAGCGCTCCGATAAGGGAACCTGCCCCTGCAATGTCCGACTTAAGCCGTACGTCGGTGATGGCCTTGACCAGTTCCAGATTGTCCATGAAATCGTAGTTGGCATCCACGGAAAGCTTCTGGCCGTAAATCTTGCGGATGGTATTTCTGAAAGAGGCCCGCTGCTCTTCAGTTTTCAGCCCAAGCCGCTCTTCGACATTTTTAATGTACCGTTCATCGATTTTAAGGGCCCGAAGTTCTCCTGTCTGGGGGTCTTTATACTTCCACATCATATCAGGTCCCAGATGTTCGGCATCCACCCCGATGATCATGTTCACGTAGTTGAGTACGTCTTTTTTAATGGCCAGGGGTTCATCCATATAGGCATTGAACATCTCGGTCATAATTTTTTCCCTGTACAGGCCCCTTGCAATCTTCAGGTCTTCCAAGAACTTGGTCCGGTCTGCGGGTTCCTGAACATAATCTAAGACAATCCTTTCCAGGGCATTGAAAATATCCAGGGCAAACATACATTTGCCGTCATTGGTCTCGGAGCTTTCCAGCAGTAATTGGACTGCCCGGCCCAGATTCCTCTGCCCCAAGCCTTTCTGACCGAACCTTTTCGTAATTTCCGTATCCTGGTTGAGCAGATCAATGAGCTCGGCAAGGGTTTTAAGGCTCTTTTCACCGGCAACCTCACCGGCAGCAAGTTTCATGATTTCCACGGGTGTGAGTTTGTCGGACCGGGGCAGCCGGGTCAGAACAACGGCTGCGGATGCGGCATAGTTCAAATTGGGATCCTGATGAAGAATCTCCTGGTCTAAAGACCGTTTAACATCGGTCCCGATGGCATATTCTGTAAGTGTTTTCTGGAGCTTGTAATCAGTATTATGGGCCACATAACAGATTCTGCACCTGTCAACAATGGGTGCCTCTTCCCGCTCAGATAAAAAGGTATTAAACTCGGAGTTGTTGGATGTGGCAATGATCAGGGTATCAATGGGCCATTTAAATCCGTCCAGTTCAATCGTTCTGTTCTGGATGACCCCCAGATACACCTGGACCAGATCCTTTTTGTTCTTATAAATCTCATCGGAAAAATGAATCCCGCCACCGGCCACCCGGGCAAGCGCGCCCCTTCTAAGGTCGAACCGATAGGGATTATTGGTGTCGGAGATATGAAGCAGACGCTGGATGGATTCTTCACCCATCAGATCCACGGCTGATGAAGTAATCTTATCCTTGGCCGGATATTTTCCGGTAATCGTTCCAAGACTTTCAATCAGGGGGACCTGAACAATCTCGATAAAGTTCATCATCTTCACCGGGTCATCGTTAGTGAATTCCCTGATCTGGTTCCATATATAGGCGGAGCAGGCGCCCAGGGGACGATACTTGTCATAATAGTCCTCAACCTCTTTGCTCTTGAACTTAAACCGTTTGGCCATATAGCTCATTGATTCGTCCCGGGTTTCCTTAAAGCTCATGGCAAGTACCATGGGGTCTTCATAGGTCTGGGATTCGATTGTTTTTATATTCCCATATCCCCCGATCTTATCCAGGTTCTTAAATTTAAAGGTGTATTTACGGTTGCGGGGAATGGTAAGAAATTCACGGTACCGGGCACAGAGGTACTCTACAAAAAATGTTTTACCGTTTCCCGGTTCCCCGACCAGGACATAGGCCATCTCGCGTGAAGAACCGCCTTCGGATGCATCTTTAACAAAGGAAACAAAGGAGTTGATTTCATCATACATCCCCACCAAATGTTTCTTACCCTGGCTGAACAGGTCAAACTGATAGGTGGTTCTCCCCTTTACCGTCACCTTCCGGATTCCGGCATCCAGAATCATCCGGGACACTCCCTGAAAGGCATCCTCAAAAACCCGTTCGTCTTTTTTTACTGCATCAACATGGTAGACTAAAGATTTGGGATCTGCTTTTTTGACCATTTTACCCTCCCCTGGGCAGCAAGGAGGCGAATGCTGCCAGTTCTAATGATTGGAATTCGCAAATTATCTTACCCAGTTCAAGTGCTTTTTCTGGGTTACGTCATTTTGATCTAATCTTGGGTTGAGCTTCTTTGGATACGATAGCTTTAGTAAAAAATATAACAATTTAAAAAATCAGTGTCAACGATAATACAAGGGGAATCAGGAGGAATGTTATTACTTTCTCCATTCCTGATTTTGTGATAACAATATGGTATTTAACTTAAAATTTTTGGATCTGTTGATGAATAGTAGAATAGTGACCACTGTTATTGATCCTGACAAATGCATCGGGTGCGGGTCCTGTGTCCGGGTTTGCCCGTCGAAAACCTTACTAGTTGAAGACGGTATCGCCAGGGTTGTCGGCGATAAATCCTTGTCCTGCGGTCATTGTGCAGCCATCTGTCCCAGTAATGCTGTGACGGTAAAAGCTCTGGATACATCAATGACACAATTTTCCACCTTTTCTTTGAGTCAGGAATGGCTGCCCTTTGGCGGCTTTGCGCCAGGGGATCTTGCACGGGTCATGGCTTCCAGAAGATCCTGTAGAAATTTTAAGGAAAAACCGGTTGAGACCGATGTTCTTGAAGACCTGGTTAAACTTGCCTGCTTAGCTCCCTCTGGCACCAACAGCCAGGAGTGGACCTTTACCTGCCTTACAAACCGGGATGCGGTACTGGGGTTCGGGGACCTGGTAAAAGATTTTTTTATTGGTCTCAACAAAAAAGCTGAAAACGTTTTTTTGAGAAAAGGACTCAGCCTGGCAGGATTCAAGGCGCTGGACGCATATTATAATGAGTACTATGAGTCTGTAAAAGAGGCCATGCACGAAATGGAACACAAAAACCTGGACCGTCTTTTCCACGGGGCGACGGCATGCATCCTTGTGGGTGCAGGTCCGGATGCAAGCTGTCCCAAGGAAGATGCAATGCTGGCTGCGGCAAACATTCTATTGGGCGCACATGCCATGGGCCTTGGCACCTGTTTGATCGGGTTTGCCGTAGAGGCTATGAAAGCCGACCGATCCATCGGAGAAAAATTAGATATCCCATCCGGGGAAAAAACCCATGCGGTGATTGCATTGGGATATCCGGACGAATCTTATGAACGGATAACCGGCAGAAAAAAACCTTTGGTTCGGTTTAGATAAACGGAAGAGTAACACAACCGTAACATAAAAGAGTTAAGATTAAACCAACCCGCACAAAACAGAGAGGATAAAATGACCCAGGCGAATACCTTAAGCATTGATAACCTCATAAAAGAATTGGATGTGGGCAGGGCCACTGTCAAGTTCATTCTAAAACGGTTCAGCCAATGGCTCCCTTTTGACCGAATCAATGGAGATCATTTTTATTCGCCGTTGTCTATTCCCGTGATGTTCAAAATCCGGGATCTTTTGGATGCGGGCACTCTCCCCTCCCAGATTGAAGAAATCCTGGCAAAAGACCCGACGGACAAAAATCCAGCGGACAGCAACCCCATGTCAAAGATGCAGATGCCACAGCAAGGGGATATCCGCATGAGTAAAGATGCGTTGGGATTTATCCAGGATTTGTTCCAGGACATCAAGGGCCATCAGAGTAGAATTGCCAAGGCCCATGAAAAAAGGGCTGAAGCTGAAGAGAGAAAAGCTGTTGCCATTGAAAAACGGGCTGAGGCTGAAGAGAAAAAAGCCGATGCCATGAACAATATTGCAACGGCACTTCAGGAGATGACCCGGCAGAGGGC
>PIVQ01001422.1 GCA_003354055.1 Desulfobacteraceae bacterium
ACAGGCAAGGAGTGAACCAGGCGTTTAGGATCAAGGGGAAGCCCGTATTTTTCCGAGACCTCCACAATTTGGTCAGACAATGCTTCCATATCAATTTTATTGTCCATGGCAAGGGCAATATTTTCTGTAACCGTCAGGGTTTCGAATAAAGAGAAATGCTGAAATACCATACCAATGCCAAGCTGTCGCGCATGGGCAGGATTCAGAATATCAATTTTTTCTCCCTCCCAGAAGATCTCGCCCCTGTCCGGTTTTACAACACCATAAATCGCTTTCATTAATGTGCTTTTACCGGCCCCGTTTTCACCAAGCACTGCATGGATTTCACCGGGTGCAACCGTTAAATCAATTGAATCGTTTGCAATTACAGAAGGGTATATTTTTGTCATACCGCGAAGTTCAAGACGAGGAGTTGCATAGGTTAAGGTGTTGCCATTTGCTTCTAAATTAATGTCATCCATTCAATAGAATCCTCTGGGTTGAATTGTTGTATTTTTAAATCCGTTATGAAAATTTAATGGCGGCTATAGAATGTCTCTGATCGCGGTTCCATCAGCCGCACGGATCTTTTTCAAATAATTGTAGATCGTAAAGTTTGATACACCCAGACGCAATGCCACCTGGCTGACCACACCTCTGATCTGGAACGCCCCTTTTTTCTCAAGGAGTTTAACAAGCCTGATCTTTTCATCGGTAATCATGGAGGCAGGGCGTTTACCGATTTCCGCCACAGCCTGTTCAAAAAGGGAATCCACGGTATTGTCTATGGAAAAAGACATCTTTTCAGGCATATCATTTGTCCTGCCTTCAGCAGTTTTCGCTGAAACGCCTCTGTTGACAAAAGACTCTAATAGCTGGATAGCATTGTGGTGGTCTGTGGTGTTGAAATTGATACAAAAAGCGGCAATGACGTCACCGTTACTGTCCCTGATATAACTTGTGGAAGATTTTAATTCCCTGCCGTCATCGGTCAGCGTCAAAAAACAATGCCTGTCTTCCACCGCATTACCATCCTGGTCAAGATGCTTGGCCACAGCATCTGTGACCGGTGCACCAGGATTTCTTCGTGTAACATTGCCCGTAATGTGAATCAGTTGCATATGCTGGGTGGTTAAATCATGAATCGCCACTTCACAATTGTC
>PIVQ01000593.1 GCA_003354055.1 Desulfobacteraceae bacterium
ATTATTTTGGCGATCACAGTATCGACAGTCCCAGGCTGACCGCTGAAATCCTCTTGTCCAAAACCCTGGATCTGAGGCGTTTGGATCTATATCTCCAGCATGACCGTCCCCTTGAAAAACAGGAACTTGCCCGGTTTAAGGCCCTGATCAGACGAAGGATCAACCGGGAGCCTGTGGCCTATATCACAGGAGAAAAAGGATTCTTTGAAGCCAACTTCAAGGTGGATACAGGCGTATTGATTCCAAGGCCGGATACCGAAGTTTTGGTGGAAACCGCTATGGAGCATCTCAAGTCCTGTGAAAGCGCGGGACGTGCCGCCCGTGTCATTGAGCTTGGCGTCGGCTCGGGTGCCATTATCGTATCCTTGGCCAAGGCCTGTCCCGACCACCTCTACTTTGCCAGCGACCTCTCCGACTTCCCCCTGGCCGTTGCCAAGGCCAATGCCCAAGACATCGCAGAAACCCGGATCAACTTTTTTCAGGGATCCTGGCTGGATGCTGTGGCAAAGGACCCGGGATTTGATCTCATCTTGTCCAATCCGCCGTATATTCCAAGGGCAGATGTTGAGACCCTGGCCCCTGAAATTAAAGACCATGAGCCCAGGTTGGCTCTGGATGGTGGCCCTGATGGTCTGGATGCCATACGGATCATCATTGATCAGGCCGGGGATTATCTCATACCGGGTGGCCAGCTCATTCTTGAGATGGGATTCGATCAAAAACTCGGCGTGACAGCCGTTGCCGAGGCTGAATTCTGGGTGTCTGATCTTCAGTTTATCAAAGACCTTGCAGGGCACGATCGTCTGGCCGTTCTTAAAAAATAAATTGCTTATTCCGTTCATTCTTGCTATATAAATTTGGATTTTGCTTTTAAAGCAAACAACGCACACCCATGGACTTGGAATCAGGTGCTTTTTACAAAGTCGATTTTCAGGGAAGAAGTGGGTGGAAGAATCTAAAAACCATTAATTAATTTTGGAGAAAAAAATGGCTTACATTACTATTAGAGAACTTCTGGAAGCAGGTGTTCATTTCGGACATCAGACCAAACGCTGGAACCCCAAGATGAAAAAGTATATCTTTGGTGCCAGAAACGGTATTTACATCGTTGATCTTCAGCAGACCGTAAAGCTGTTCAGAGACGCCCATGACTTTATCAAAAGCATTGCAGCCAACGGTCAGGATGTTCTGTTCGTTGGAACAAAGAAACAGGCATCTGAAGCCATCTACGAAGAGGCCAATCGTGCTGAGAGCTACTATGTTGAAAATAGATGGCTTGGCGGTATGCTGACCAACTTCCAGACCATTAAAAATAATATCACTCGGTTCCATTTTCTCAAATCCATTGAAAATGACGGAACCCTTGAGAATTATCCCAAAAAAGAACAGGCCAAAATGCTCAAGGATAAAACAAAACTTGAGTTTGCCATCGGCGGTATTTCCAATATGAAAAAACTGCCCGGTGCCCTGTTTGTCGTTGACTCCAAAAACGAGACCATTGCCGTAAAAGAGGCAAAACGTTTGGGAATCCCCATTATTGCCGTTGTTGATACCAACTGCGATCCCGATGACATCGATTATGTCATTCCGGGTAATGATGATGCCATTCGTTCTATTCGTCTGTTTACCTCCCGCGTGGCTGATGCTGTGATCGAAGGCCGTCAGATCTGGGCAGAAAAACAGCGTGCCGAGTCTGATAAAGAAACCGATAAAAAAACCAAACCCGTAGAAAACGTTGGTGAGCAGGTTGGCATGGAAATGGTTGCCGACGGAACCGACGGTCCGGTTGTTGAAAAGATCAAAAGAAAAACTGCAGCCCCTGAAGAAAAAGAGACAGCAGCGGAAGCAACTGACACAGTCACTGAATAGCTTAAAAGCCGCTTTAAAAAAGCGAAAGATTATAAGGAGCAAAATAAAAATGGCTGATATTACAGCAGCGATGGTGAAAGAGCTTCGCCAAGCGACCGGCTCAGGTATTATGGACTGCAAAAGAGTCCTTGCCGATGCAGACGGGGATATGGAAAAAGCAATTGAGCTTTTGAGAAAAAAGGGCCTGGCCAAGGCCGCCAAGCGTGCCGGCCGTTCCACCAGTGAAGGGATTGTTTACTCCTATATTCACACCGGTGCAAAGCTTGGCGTTCTTGTCGAAATCAACTGTGAATCCGACTTTGTTGCAAAAACAGATAATTTCGTGGCCTTTGCCAAAGACATTGCCATGCATATTGCAGCAGCAAACCCTGTCGGCCTGACCTCGGAAGATGTGGACCCGGTAGTCGTTGAAAAAGAAAGAGAAATTTTCCGGGCCCAGATGCTTGAAGAAGGCAAACCTGAAAACATCATTGACAAGATCGTTGACGGTAAAGTGGAAAAATTCTACAAAGAAGTTTGCCTCTTGAGCCAGCAATATGTCAAAGATCCCCAGAAAACCATTGAAGATATCCTGAAAGAAACAATCTCCAAAATTGGTGAAAATATTCAGATCAGAAGGTTTACTCGTTTCCAGATAGGAGAATAAAGTCTTGGACAAAAAACCTGAGTTTCAACGGGTTCTAATCAAGCTGAGCGGCGAAGCCCTGATGGGAAATCAGGGCTTCGGCATCACCCCTGAAATGATTCACTATGTGGCCCAGGAAGTGGCCAGTGTGTGTCAGTTGGGGGTGGAAATATCCGTGGTTGTGGGTGGTGGTAATATCTTCAGGGGTGTTGCCGGGTCTTCCGCAGGTATGGATAGGACATCAGCAGATAACATGGGAATGCTGGCAACTGTGATCAACAGTCTGGCCCTGTGTGATGCCCTGGAAAAATGCGGTGTGCCCACACGGGTACAGACCGCCATTGCCATGGATAAAATTGCAGAACCTTTTATCCGCAGAAAAGCCATCCGTCATCTTGAAAAGGGCCGGGTTGTGATTTTTGCGGCCGGTACTGGCAACCCTTACTTCACAACGGATACGGCAGCAGTGCTCCGTGCCAATGAAGTTCGTGCCCAGATCCTGTTCAAGGCAACTCAGGTGGACGGCGTCTATGACAAGGACCCCGTGGTCCATGATGATGCTGTTATGTTTGATGAATTGTCCTATATGCGGGTTATTGAAAAACAGCTCCATGTCATGGATATGACTGCCATATCTCTTGCCATGGAACATGATCTTCCCTTGCAGGTCTTTGACCTTCACCAGGGCGGCAATATTTTGAAAGCTGTCATGGGCGAAGATATCGGTACCCGGATATATAACAAATAAGTCATAAACAAAAACAGTTTTCGACGGGAACAGGTGGCCATAGTATTGGCAGCTGTTCCCCGTTGTTGACTGTTAATCTTTTTAAGGATGTGTTGTTATGATTAATGAATTGCTCGAAGAAACCAAAGAACGGATGGGTAAGTCTGAGAAGGCCTTCGAAAGCGAACTGACCAAGGTTCGTACCGGTAGAGCATCTCAGGCCATTCTTGACGGCGTTAAGGTCGATTATTACGGCACACAGACCCCCCTTCCCCAGATGGCAACCGTTTCCATCCCCGAAAGCCGGCTGATCACAGTTAAGCCCTGGGATATCAGCGTTATTAATGAAGTGGAAAGAGCAATTCTAAAGGCCAACCTTGGGCTCACCCCTTCCAACGATGGCAAGTTAATCCGTATTGCCATCCCGCCACTGACCGAAGAGCGGAGAAAGGAAATTGCCAAAACCGTTGCCAAAACCTGTGAAGATTTTAAGGTGGCGGTCCGGAATATCCGCAGGGATTCCAATGAAATGATCAAGGAACTCCAGAAAGAAGGGGATATTTCCGAAGACGACAGCTTCAAGGCACAGAAACAGGTCCAGGATTTCACCGACCTATACATCAAAACACTGGACGAGATCTATGCGGCCAAGGAAAAGGAAATCCTTGAAGTCTGATATAGATCTTAAGACTCTGCCTGTCCATGTCGCTATGATAATGGACGGCAACGGGCGCTGGGCGAAAAAACGGCTGATGAACCGGGTAAAGGGCCATGAAAAAGGGTCCCAGACCGTTCGGGATGTCGTTAGCGCATGCCGGGAACTTGGCATCGGTATTCTGACCCTCTATGCATTTTCAACAGAAAACTGGGGTCGGCCAAAGGCTGAGGTTAAGGCCTTGATGCTATTACTCAAACGTTTTCTGGCCTCTGAACGTGATGAAATGAATGCCAAAGGTATTCGGCTCAATATTTTGGGGCAGAAGGAAAAATTGCCTGCGGATGTCCGGCAGGAAGCCGACCGTACCATGGCCCTGACAGGGAACAATAATGAGATGATCCTGAATCTGGCCCTGAGTTACGGAAGCCGGGAAGAAATCACCCGGGCTGCAAAAATCCTGGCCCAAAAGGTTCAGGCAGGAGAGATCAGAGCTGATGAGATCACCGATGAGACAATGTCCTCCCATCTGTATACTGGTGGCATGCCTGATCCGGATCTTATCATCAGGACCTCCGGTGAATTTCGCCTCTCAAATTTTATGATGTGGCAGGCTGCGTATTCGGAACTCTTTATCACCCAGACCCTCTGGCCTGATTTTTCAAAAGAGGAGTTCCATAAAATATTAATTGAGTTTCAGCAAAGGGACCGACGGTTCGGGAAGGTAAAATGCAACACCTCCAACGATGGCTCACCGC
>PIVQ01000594.1 GCA_003354055.1 Desulfobacteraceae bacterium
CTTAAATTTGTCCGAGAACTGTCTTCTTTTTCGGGTCATTTTCATGCGTCCTTTCTTACCATTTTCAGGACGCGGATTCCACTTAAGCAAGTGGTCTAAAAATCGGGGTTAACCGCAGAGGATCTACTCGTGTTGCTATCACTATGTGCATTTTTTTGGGTGAATTTTCTATTAAAAACTCAATAAACTTATGAACTTCTTTGTCAAGAATCGAATGATAATCATCTAAAACTAAAGTAAAGGACTCAGTAAAATGCGCTATTTCGTTAATTAAATTAGAGGCAACAAACTCAATTGGAAGGGATTTTGACGATTGTAACATCATCATAGACCCTGCACCAATATTCTTATCCACACACCGTAATGCAGTTATTAAAGACTCAATAAAGCAAACTAAATTATTATCATTTTCGCATAATGATATCCATGATATCAGCATCTCACATTGTTGAGTCCATTCACTTAAAAGAGTAGTTTTCCCATAACCTGCTGGTGCACTTATCAGTGTGAGTTTCTTTTCAATTCCTGTGTTTATTTTTTTAATTAGGCTGGTACGACAAACTGAATTTTCCTTAAAAGGAGGAATATACATTTTGGTTTCAAGAAGTGGATATGTCGAACTACTTAATTTTTTCATATAGTTAAATTAACAAATCATCCGTTCCATTTCAATACAATTAGAAAAACATAAATGAGTCGGGCAGATCATTCGCAACTAAAGATGATTGCCGAAGCACCTCAATAGAAAGGGTCACTCTTCAACATCGGCCCCCTTTGTAAATTTTCGGCAGCCTCATCATCCTGAGCCGAAGCTTATACTTCTCCTACTATTTTGCAATCAGCTAAGCGCCCATTTATTTGTAAGGCAGGAACTCACAATGAAAATTTTACTCTGGACTAAAAACGAGGGACGATTCAGACAATCCAATTGGATAGAGGCCTATTATAAAGGGCAGGAGGGGGCAGCCTTGCCCCCCCGAGAAAAAATGCTGCCGGGCACTAAGCGGTGTAACCGCCTGGTGCCCGGTGATGGAGACTTGCAATTGAATACTATTTAACAATTTCCAGTTCGACCCGCCGGTTTAAATTGCGACCCTCAATGGTCGTGGTATCAGCCATGGGCATATCTGCCCCATGATAGGATACCTTGAGCTGGGACGGATTCACCTTCGCGGTTAGCAGATAGGCCCGGGCGGCGTTTGCCCTCTTCTTTGACAGATTCATGTTTTGCGCTTTGGTTCCAAGATTATCGGAATAACCCCGAACACTGAGTGTCATCTCCGGATGAAGCTTTAAAAATGCAACGTATTCATCCAAGATAGAGTACATCCAGGGGCTGAGTTCATAAGCGCTTACGCCAAATCTAAGATGTCTTACAGAGGGAGATACACTGCCCCATTTCAGATCGTTGATCCATTCCGGTGTTGCCGGACTTTGGTCATGATCGTCATATTTCCCGTCGGCATCGGTGTCTGCCGGGCATCCCATGTTATTAACGGCCAGACCTGCAGGAGTTCTGGGGCACCGATCCAGATAATCATAGGTACCGTCATCATCCGTGTCGGGCGTACATCCATCAATATTGGCCACCGCGCCGGGAGGTGTGTTAGGGCATTGGTCGTTCGAATCTGCAACATCATCATTGTCCTCATCCGGAGCGATGAGGATCTTTTCAAGATACATCCGCATGTTTACGGCAGATGTCACCTCATTTGAAACCACTGAAAAACCGCCGCCGACATTGGCCAGCCGCTTTAACCCCTGACTTTCCTCCGGATCACTTCCCACCGATACCGTATACAGGTTAAGTCGGTCCGGAAACCGTTTCTTCAGATCTTTGCAGGCCAGCAGCGATGCGCCGGGATTATCACTGCCATCACTGACAACGATGACGGCAATTTTTCCCCTGGGTGCCTTGAATGATTTATCGGTGGCATCAACCCCCACATGGGACAGGGTCTTTTCGTTTAATTCGGGCCGACTGTCAACCGTCAAAAGGATATCAGCAGTCCGGTTTATACTCAGGGGCAAAGATGAATATGCATTCTGCCCTACCCTAACTTCACTGAGTGCCGAAATAAAACCGTCCCGGGTTGATTCAGTCAGCCAGTATAAAATAGGCGTATTGTCACTATGGGATCTTTTAGCCATGCCGAAAACCCTTAAACCCGCAGTAAACTCTAAGTCAGGCAGCGTATTAACCATGCTGTTCAGAAATTTCCTTGCAGTATCTATTTTCCGCTCCTTACTGCCGTCGATGTATTTATCATCCATGGAACCCGACGCATCAAGAATGACAACAAAGGTATCAACCATCTGAACATATTTCTCAGCACTCAACTTATGCTGGTCAAAATCGACGGATGGGTTGATGTTCGTCTTTTTTCCGCCTCCGCCGCAGGCGGTGAACATCATCCCGCAAAAAAACAGACACAAAATAGAACAAAACTTCATTTTCATTTTTCTTCCTCCTTCAATTGATTTAAAAGTTGCCCAGTATAGCAATCACGCAGGCGTGAAATGATGGAAACTGAGGCCCTATCAAAAAATGTTCTTTCACAATCAAAAAATACTCGTTAATTCACAATTTGCCCATCAAGCCTTATGCGAGGCAATTAAATTTCCATAAATTTAACAGCTGCCAAAATAGATCAATGTCAGCCTACTTTTCAATCAGCTATGGTCTCAAATTTTAGTAGGCAATGAACCCACACATTTTCAATCAACATATTCAGAGTTCATATTTTGAAAGAATAAGGCCTTTTATGGGCGGTGACCAACCCCGAACCGAAATGGTTTCTGAGTATTTGGTGAACCGACAGTATAGATTTTTTTTGGGGGGAGGTAAGGGGTCGCGCAATAATTAGTTCACGTTCTGTTTGCAAAATACCCAATGTTTTAAGGGTATCTACAAATGGATTGTTTGAAGTTATTTTTGCGCGGTCCCTAAGAGAAGGAAATTTATAATAGATTCATTTTTTTTGCTTTAACAATCGCTTGGGTACGGTTGTGTACATTTAATTTTCTATAAATATTTCTGATGTGTGTTTTAACGGTACTCAATGAGATGAACAGTTCCGTCATAATTTTTTTATTGGCCAGTCCTGCTGCAATGAGCCTTAACACCTCCAGCTCACGGTCACTGAGCCGTTCAACCAGGTTTGCATCTGTATTAATGTATTTGCTTAATTTGAATGCGGACAGCAGCTTTTTTACATACTTTTGTGGAACATTGATTTTTGTATCCGGGATTTTCTCCAATAATTCGGCAATGGGTGGACCCTCATCCAAAAAGAGACGGATATAACCTCCCGGTTCAGCAAGGAGCAGTGCTTTTTCTATTGCAGCCATAGCTTCTTGTGTATCTCCCTCTGCCTTATGAACCAGTGCTTTAACTAAAAGAGTTTCAACAAGAATCAGAATTCTTTCACTTTTTTCCAATTCCATAAGCATACGTTCCAACAGCCGCTTTGCATCATTTAACCGCCCTTGTGTGATAAGAAATCGCGCGAGCATATTGTGGCCGGGTTCACGTAAAGGCTCAATTTCGTCATTCAACTTGAGGTTATGTTCTTCAAGCCAATCAGCAACTTTTTTATGGCTGCCTTTTATTAGCCAGGCCCTTGCTTTCGCGATTTCGGTCAGTTGAGTAACCCAGTAAGGCATGTCAGATGCTGCTTTTAACTTATTCATTTTCCGAATTATTTCTTCGGCTCCTGAAAAATTGTGCCTTGCAGTTAAAATTCTCGCCAGGCAATAATAGCTCCAGCCCAGATGTACAACTGAAAAGCCCTGTTCCACAGTTACAAAATTTTTATTAAGATATAGCAAGGCATCATCCAATTCATTCAATTCGTAGAGAAGATCACTCCACATCAAGAATACGACACCGCCTACTATGGTCTGTTCTAATTGCTTTTCATTTACAATTCCTAATAAATCCTGGCAGATTTCAATCGCTTTCTGCAATTGGCCGGCATACTTCAGGTGTTGAATCAGCCAAATGCTGGCTGATATGTATAATTGGCTATCACCTGCTGTTATGCTACCTTTCACAGCTTGAGAAAAAGCATCAATAGCGGCAATAAAATCCCCTTTAATACTATGTGCTACGCCTAAAGACTCCGATACACTAGCTCTCCATCTTGAAGATTCTTCTGGAAGACATTCAAGTGCCTGCCTTGAAAATTTCATGATATTTTGCGCATCTTCCAGTCCGGTAGCCATAAGCGCACGAACAGTTGCTACTTTTCCCTGCAGTTCAACCTTATCAAAGGATTGTAATCCTTCAGACTCTCTTGCCGGGGACACATTAATTGTATCAATCAATTGTTCCACAACTTTCAGGCTTTCATCAGCAGCACTGTGTTGGCCGTTCTCAAAAAGTCCCCATGCGTGAAAAAAGCAGAGATTGGGATTTTGTCGAATAAAATCAACCGGTAGTTCTCTAAACCATTTAAACAGCCTGGTCTTCCTTCCATAATCCCATGCAGCTTCTGAAAATTGCTCAATCAGATTTGCGGCCCGTTCGAAATCACGGGCAACCAGTGCATGATCTATGGCTTCATCTTTTAGTCCGTTTTTTTCATACCACTTGCTTGCCCGGATGTGCAGTTCATGCACAGA
>PIVQ01001423.1 GCA_003354055.1 Desulfobacteraceae bacterium
GCTGAAAAACTCGGCGGCAAGGATCGGGCCAACGCCCTCACCTTTGCCTCGACCCTCGGTTTCACTGACCTGACCAACTTTATCTCAGCTGCCAAGGCCAACACGTCCCAGGCAGCAGACCTTGCCGGCACAGCCAAAGATCTAAAGGGGAAAGACAAAAGCTACCTGCTCTATGCCGCCTCCCTCAACCCGGATAATACTGCAGAACTCACCACAATGACCCGGAGTCTGAAAGGCCAGGAGAAAAGCGATTTTCTATTCACTGCAGCCAATATCCCCCCTAATAATCCGGATGATATTGAAAGCCCGAATGCCATGGATGCATTCATACGGACCGCAGGCGAATTGACAGGAACGGAAAGGGAGGAGTTTCTTGCCCGGGAACGCGTGATGTCAACGGTGGGCGACCAAAAAAACCTGGCCAAAGAGTATGTTTACCTGAAATCCGTATTTGACGAGGATGCGTTCGATGCCGTTGTGAGCACCGGAGAAAATATCGATAAGGTGATGTCCAATTTTGACAGCTTGGACGCGGCCCAGCGGAAGACCTTTTTCTCTGTGGCTAAAAAGGTAGACAAGGAGATGCTGCCGGACCTGATGTCGGTGATGACCCGTCTTGACGAAGAGCGAAGCAACGGATTCCTGGCCTATGCAAACACATTGGGCAAAGAGAGTATTTCCAATCTGATTAAGGCTGCGGATAATGCCCTGGGAAAATCCGGTGAAAATGTAGCGACCTATGACCGCCTGATGGAAACAGCCCAGAGTCTTGACCCGGCTGTTGATGCGGATTTTTTAAATGCCGCTGCCAACGCTGGAAAGCACCTTGACAAATTGATGGATCTGACAAATGAGCTTGAGGGATTCATTCAGGCGGATTTTTTAATCGTTGCCGATCATATGGCTGACCGGGGTGAGGGAATTTTGGGCAATTATTTAAAAGCAACGGAATTCCTGTTGGAAAAAGGCCCGACGGATATAATGCCCGGAAGCAGAGACGGAGAAGGCGTACGACCCAGTGAGGTTATAAAAGAAGGTGAATTTCAAGGCCGTCATCGTCTTGAGGGATTTTTTAAATCCACCCTGTTCCTTATGGGTGTGGGCATCAGTGACAGCCATATGAATGACTGGTTCAAT
>PIVQ01000058.1 GCA_003354055.1 Desulfobacteraceae bacterium
TCAGAGATTTTTCGCGGCCCAGAGGGCTGCCTGAAGCCTGCGCTTCACATTGATTTTTTTAAAGATATTATGGAGATGGGTTTTCACGGTATGGGGACTGATAAACAATTCATCGGCAATCTGCTGATTGGAAAATCCATCTGCAATCAGATCAAGGATTTCCCGCTCCCTGCGGGTCAGGCCGGAATCATCCGGGGTTTGCTCCTCCGACACATACTGGAACTCACAATCCGAACCAAAGGCCAGGGCTGTGCCGCGGCCGGAGACCCGGACGACCTCACCCTTTAATGCCACTTTGGCTTTATTCCCTTTTAACGCCTTCAGGGCCTCAAGGGGGATATCAATATCAATCTCCAGAGTGGTACCCACGGCCAGGGGCAGATCAGTGGATATCAATGCGCCGGTTGAGGAAATATTGCTGGTTTTCAACTTCAGCCTTGCCTTTCGAGTCTCAGGATCTTTCACCTTGAGATTAACCGGCAGCTCAAGATTAAACCGCTCACTCCCCCGTTTATTGTTTGGCGACATATCAGTATCCTTAAGTTCAATTTAAGTATATGTTCTATTTGTATCGTAACAGTGCCCCCATGTCAATGATCGGCGACCGCCGCAAATATAGGAATGGTTCCGGGGATATACAGCACCGGCCTGTTTAATTAGATGAATTTCCGGTTTTTCCCGGGGGTATCATTACGATTTTTATGCCATCACGATTAGTTTTATATTGATCCTGATTTTAAGTTATGTTACGGGTATTAAGGCGTTACGCACAACTCTTGTATTTTCACTAAAATTCGTTCGTTTCGTAACCGTTATGGGGTGTGCCGCGCCTGGGGAAAAAGCAATTTGGCAAAATAGACTGAGTTGAATTCACAGTGGTGATATATGCAAATTTTTAAAAATTTATCCATGCGGTATAAACTCTTTCTGGTATATGCAACCGTATACATAGGAATTTGTTCCCTTAGTTTTGCCCTGCTGTATTCCCAGGTGCGAGACAACATCGAACACTATATCAAAGAGGAGTTGAGCACATCCAACCAGGCAATTACAGATATGGTGGAAACCGCAGCAACCGCTTCCATTAAAAGTCATTTACGGGCCATTGCCGAAAAAAACCGGGAAATTTTAACCCTGTTTTACGAGGAATCCAAAAAAACCCAAATCACCGAATCCCAAGCCAAGGAACGGGCTGCCCGCATTCTCTTCAGTCAGGTCATTGGCGAAACCGGTTATATTTATTGTATCAACAGTCAGGGCATGGCCGTTGTCCATCCCAAAAGAGAAATTCATAAAACAGACCTTTCCCGGTGGGACTTCATTCAAGAACAGATTAGGAAAAAAGAGGGCTATCTGGAATATGACTGGAAAAATCCGGAAGAAGTTCAGCCAAGATCCAAAGCCCTTTACATGACCTATTTTGAGCCCTGGGACTGGATTATTTCAGTCTCATCCTACAAATCGGAATTTGCAAAACTGGTCAGTATAGATGACTTCAAAAACCAGATTCTCGGGCTGACGTATAGAGAAAGCGGATACTCATATGTCATTGACACCAAGGGCAACTGGGTCATTCACCCTGAAATGAGCGGTAATATTTTTGATACCTATAGTCCCCAGCGGGATGCCTTTCTAAAAGAGATGATTTCTCAAAGAAGCGGTTACCTGACCTATTTCTGGAAAAACCCCTCTGAGCCCAGGGCCAGGGAGAAATTTATTGCCTTTGACTTTATTCCCAACTTTAACTGGATTATTGCCTCGTCTTCTTATACGGAGGAGGTCTTTTCTCCCCTGCTCAACATGAGAAAAATTTTTATACTCATAGCGGTCCTGACCCTGTTGATTACTGCAGTGGTATCCCTGGCGGTCAGCGCCTCCATCACAAAGCCCCTGACCGCGTTCATCCGGCGATTTGAAAAAGCTGCCGAAGGAGACCTGACATCCAGAATGGATGATGCCAGGCAGGATGAAATCGGTAAGATTTCGGCCAGTTTCAACCTCTTTATGGACAGGCTGGATACGGCACAAAAAGAAACCCGAGCTGAAATCACAAACAGAAAAAAAGCCCAGGAAGAGCTTGATAATCTGCAGCATTATCTTTCTGATATCATCAACTCCATGCCGTCCATATTGATAGGGGTGGACAGGCACCTCCACGTCACCCAATGGAATAAAAAGGCCCAAGAGGAAACCGGTCTTTCCATGTCAGACGCCACCGGCAAATACATCCTTGATGTTTTCCCCCGGATTGAAGACCAAATCTCCCAGATACGGGAGAGTCTCACAACAAATGAAACCAGGCAGATATCAAAACTATCCTCGATTTCGGATACCGGTGACACCCGACATGAGGATGTAACCATTTATCCCTTAAGCCACAGCCGGGACCGAGGCGCTGTGCTCAGGATTGATGATGTAACGGAAAAAGAGATGCTGGAAGAAGCCATTGTCCAGAATGAAAAAATGCTCTCCGTAGGCGGTCTTGCCGCAGGCATGGCCCATGAAATCAACAATCCCCTTGCCGGGGTTATCCAAAATTCCCATCTTTTAATCAACCGCCTGACCGATACAAAAATGCCCGCCAATATCAAAGCGGCCGAAGAGGCTGCAACAACCATGGAGATCATTCATGATTTTATGACCCGCAGAAAAATTCCCCGTATTATAGGGGCTGTCATTGATTCAAGCACAAGAATGGCCGACATTGTTGAAAACATGCTCAGCTTTGCACGCAAAGAAGAGCCGACCTCGTCAACCCACGACCTTGTCACTCTCATGGATAAAACCCTGACAATTGCATCAAGTGATTATGATCTGAGAAAGCACTATGATTTTAAATCCATTATCATTGAAAAAGAGTATGAACCCGACCTGCCCATGATCGGCTGCCAGGGCAACAAAATTCAGCAGGTCATCCTGAATATCCTTAACAACGGTGCTCAGGCCATGACTGAAACCCCGGGAAACAAAAAACCAAAGTTCATTTTAAGGCTTTTCAGAGAAATTAAAGCGAATATGCTGTGTATGGAAATCCAGGACAACGGCCCCGGTATGGATCCTAAAATCCGAAAACGGATATTTGAGCCCTTCTTTACCACAAAGCCTGTGGGGATCGGCACCGGACTCGGCCTGTCTGTATCCTATTTTATAATAACGGAAAACCACGGGGGAACCCTGGATGTTGTTTCCAAACCGGGCAAAGGAACCACATTCATCATCCGCCTGCCGATGACAACCAGCCCAGATACCCATGAAAAACAGTAGGACTGATTCCCACGGCTCCTCTATTTTCCAGATTATTTTAACTGGCTGTCTTTGCTGCCCCGCCGGTTAATACCAACTGCATCCGATTGCTGTTTTTCAAGTTCCGACTGACAAAGCACACAAAGCCTCACCCCGGGAATTGCCTTGCGCCGGGCTTTTGGAATCTCTTCTTCGCAAAGTTGGCAATGGGAGAGACTTTCCCCCTGGGGCAACCGGCTTCTGGCCTGTTTCACCGCATCATTAATACCGGCATCGATCTGTTCCTGAACCGCCCCGTCCCGAGCCCATCCTACTGCCATAATTGTCTCCTTGTCTTACCTGCTCTGTAGAATACCATCATGACATGTTGTCCCAGAATGATTTTCCCTGCTCTTCCATGGTCGGTGTGCCGGACTTGCCGCCTCCGGGAGCCCCACCTGAAAAAGGAGGCTTCGAAGAGCGTGTTCCGGTAAGACGCGCCACCCGTTCTTCGATAGGCGGATGCGTAGAAAAAAGGTGCATCATCTTCCTGCCGGACAAGGGATTAACAATAAACATATGGGCGGTGGAGGGATTGGCATCCACCCGGGCTCCGCTGCTGTAGGATCCCAGCTTGGATAGGGCATTAGCCAGACCATTGGGATTGCCGGTAATCTGTGCTGCCGTTGCATCGGCCAGGTATTCCCTGGATCTGGATACGGCCATCTGGACAACCATGGCAGCCACAGGGGCCAGCATGGAAACCACCATCACCCCCACAAATCCCAGACCACCTTCCTCATCATCACTGCCCCCGAAAAAAGCTGAAAATCTGGCCATAGTTGCAATCCACATGATGGCACCGGCAAGGGTGGCCACGATGGTGGAGATGAGGATATCCCTATTTTTTATATGCCCCAGTTCATGGGCGATTACCCCTTCGAGTTCATCCTGGCTCATCAAATTCATCAGACCCCGGGTTACGGCAACCACTGCATGTTGGGGGTCCCTTCCCGTGGCAAAGGCATTGGGAGCATCTTCGGGAATCAGATAAACCTGAGGCATGGGCAAATCTGCCTGGCGGGCCAGTCTGGTCACAGTATCGAAGAGCTGAGGGGCCTGGCCCTGTTCCAGCGGCTGAGCCTTATACATCTTCAAAACAATTTTATGGGAGTACCAATAACTGCCCACATTCATAACACCGGCAAAAATCAGCGCGATAAACATACCTGATTGTCCGCCCAGAACAAATCCTAAGAAAAGAAACAGACTGGTCATTACAACCAGTAACAACCCTGTTTTAAAATGATTACCCATGGATTACCTCCAAAAAAAACAAATGATACACATACCGGATCAGGATATCCTAAGTCCGCCAGCTTCACGGGAAATATAAATCCGGTCCACGAAAAATCAACTTAAATTTTTTTTGGAAGATTATACCAGATCCGCTGCCGGGTCTTCCTTGGATGAGGACAGAACAATACTGGTCCGGGTCTGCCCAAAGGGACTGAACCTGGCTACAATCCCTTCAAGATCAGCCACGGAACCCGCTCTGATCTTGATGATAAAGGCAGCCTGACCGCTTATATGATGGCATTCAAGCACCTGATCGCATTTATCGGCCGTTGTCTTAATTTGATCGTAATGGGTAGCCTGCGCATCCAGCTCAATAAAGGCCGTGACCTTTGGTTCGATAGGTGCCTGACGGATCCGTGCATGATACCCCAGAATAATACCGGCCTCTTCGAGCTTCCTTACCCTCTCGGTTACAGCTGGTGTGGATAATCCCGCAATACGGCCCAGACGACTGTAAGAAATCCTGGCATCGGATCTCAATGTTTTGATGATCTTTTGTCCGATGGTATCCAGCAACTTGTCAGATTTAAGGTCCATTGATTTATTAACTTTATAATTTTAGGTTTTTTCGTTTAAAAACCGTTAATCCCCCATGTACAGACACGGGACAGATGGGGTAACCTATGCCCTTTAGGAATCGTTACAAAATAACTTGATCTAAATTGTTTCCAAAACCCCTTAAAAGACTGGGTATTTTGAAAACAAAAGATCAAGTAATTTTGGAGCCGATCCTTAGTCAATAAAGACTTAGGGGACTATACATGGAGATCAATTATTTTATCAAGGGGTTAATTATCGGGTTTTCCATTGCCGCACCTGTCGGGCCCATCGGCATTTTAACCATAAACAGAAGCCTTAAGTACGGCCCCACAGCAGGCCTTGCCACAGGCCTGGGCGCTGCAACCGCAGATGCTGTTTACGGCTGCGTTGCCGGGTTCGGCCTGACTTTTGTCTCAGGATTCTTACTGGCCTGGAACACCCCGATCCTATTCGTCGGCAGCCTGTTCCTGTGCTGGCTGGGACTTGGCTTTTTGCGCAATCCGCAATCCGCAGCCACCAACGCCGACACCAAAGAATTCACCACATATCCGTCGGCCTTTTTATCCGCCTTTTTTCTGACCCTGACCAACCCCATGACTATCATGGCCTTTACCGCCATCTTTGCGGGCTTAGGCTTAGGCATGGCCGGAGAAAATTATCTAACAGCAGGGCTCCTGGTCACAGGGGTCTTTTCAGGCTCTGCCCTCTGGTGGCTCATCCTGGCATTTGGCACCGGGAAATTAAAACAGAGGCTGGGTGACAATATGCTGGGACAGATCAGCCGGGTGGCAGGGGTAGTGCTTCTAGGATTCGGGGTCTGGTCGATTTCGAGACTAGTAATCTAATCAGGCTGCCAGGGGTTTGATATCCTCCCATGACATGCAGCGGACCAAACGGTCATGATCGGGACAGCTCCAGTTCCAGGGACGGTCCTTCAGGGCAGTGGTCACCCCCATCTCGTTTGCCAGAAACAGGGCCATTTCCCCGGAATCCTCCACCGCAAGATCATAGGGCCGGGCTGCCAGCTCTGATTTGGAAACTGCAATTGAAGGATCATTGCCCGGCCGATTGTACTTGTCCACCATTATAAAGCTATCAAAAGGGACCTTCTGCCTGTCCAGCCATTCCAGGGTCACGTCCCTGGCAGAGGTGGGGCGTCCGGTCACAATATCAATGCAGTGCCCCTGGCCGTCCCAGGCGTTCAACACATCAACCGCCCCGTCCACCGGGGCAAAGCCCAAAAGCAGGTCCGGCTGATGCACCAGATCGAAAAAATAATGAAACTCATTATCCGTAAGCTGAAACGAGGCCCTGAGATCAAAGGTAGTCAGATTTTCAAACGGCACTGTCCTGCCGAATTCCTCTTCAACAATCCGGGTATAGGTTTCAGTGGTCTTTGACACCACATCATCCACATCGACATAAATTTTCTTTGACCGGTTCATGGTGCTGCACACTCCTAAGTTATAATGCCGGCATAATCTCATTATCCCTGACCCGGGTCAAGACGATTCAGCAGGGGGATCCGATGATTTCATAATTTATCATCAGGCCAAGTGGGGCTGATTTTTTTTGAACCGACCTGAAATCATATTGTCTGAAGGCCTTGCATCATATATAAAAACTATAACCCAGGAATAAAGGAGTGGTCGATGAAAATTTCTTTAATACAAGATGGTCAGGGCTCAAAAGTATCTGTTATCTCCCTTGACAGCAACGCATGGTATCGGGCCTCTGACATCCTACCGGAATCAGTATGTGGAGATGCCATTAAAATTCTTGCCGCCGTAAAAGCCGATCCCGGAACACTGGCAAGTGCTATCGCCTCCCAAGAGGACCTGCAGCAGATTGACATGTCCGATGCAAAAAAGGTGCTGCCCTTTCAACCCAGATCATACAGGGATTTCATGCTCTATGAAGAACATTGCATTGAGGCCTCCCGGGGATTTGTAAAAAAATACCTGCCCCGCCTGATGCCGGTTATCGAGGTTTATGAAAAACTCACAGGCAAACCTTTTCCCAAACTTAAACCTAAAAAGCGCTGGTATGAACATCCCATTTACTACCTGGGCAATCATCTAAATTTTATGACCGACGGGGATGAGATTTCCATCCCGTCCTACACCCGTGAACTGGATTACGAATTGGAACTTGGTGCGGTGATTTGTGCCCCTTTAAAAAATGCCACAGCGGAAGAGGCGGAAAAAGCCATAGGCGGTTTTGTGGTGTTCAATGATTTTTCAGCCAGAGATGTCCAGATGGATGAAATGGCCAGCGGCTTCGGCCCCATGAAGGCCAAAAACTTTGCCAATGCAATCTCCGACACCATTGTCACTGCCGATGAGATACTCCCGAAAATAAATGATCTAAAGGTTGCCGTCTCTGTTAACGGAGAAAAAATCGTTGAAAGCACCTCCCGGGGCATGCACTATTCCTTGGCCCAGGCCATTGCCTATGCATCCTGGGAGGAACAGCTTTATCCAGGGGAGTTTTTCGGTTCCGGCACCATGCCCGGATGCTCGGGAATGGAAAACGGGTATCTTTTAAACTCCGGCGACAGCATCCGGTTAGAGATAACAGGAGTAGGGATACTGGAAAACAGGGTAAAATAAAAGGTTCTCCGCCTTGCAAACAGGTAGTTCTTTATTTTCTAAATCCCAGTGATTATTATAGGCCCCACTACATAAGCCCTCTTTCCTGAGCCATATTCATATATTGCTCAACCCTATTGCCAGGGACAGCATCGGGATCGTCTTTTTGAACAAGGCACACAGCATCAGATTCACATTGTGCCACACAAAGACCGCATCCGATACATCGTAAAAGGTTTACAACAGCACTTTCGTCTACCACTTTTATAGCAGCCATCTGGCAGATATTCTCACAACACTGGCAGCCAGTGCAGTAATCTTCACTGACTTGAACATAAAAACTGGTGCAAGCCACTTTGGCAGGTTCATCCATGGTGTTGAGATTTTTTAACACCAGACAGCAGCACCCGCAACACATACAGATAACATCAGGGTTTTGCGAATTTGACGGCTGGAGAACAAGACCTTTTTCAATACCTTCACTCAGGATATCCAGGGCCTGGTTCTGTGTAATGGAACGCCCTATCCCATTTTGTTCATAAAAAAAGGCCCCAGGCCCCAGGATCAGACATGTTTCCAAAGGCCTGTCGCAGCCATGCCCTGCCATAGCCTGCTCTTTTCTACAAATGCAGGGTGCCACCATAATTTTAGATTGTTCTTTTATGATCTGCTCCGCCACATTATAGGGCATGATGTTCATTTCTGCTGTAATGCTTTTTGAGACAGGAATTACTCTGAGCTGTTGGGTTTTCTGTTTGGACCAGGTCTTTTCCCACATCAGTGGGAGATATTCATCCACATCACGAACCAGTTCTTCATCAATATTGTTCACATGAAATTCCCAGATTCCAAAAATAAAATTGGCTGCCATGTATAAATGATGTTTTTTGCCCACACGGCCGATCAATCCTTTTTTTGACATGGAATACAAAAGGGTTTCCATATCAGACGCATCTTTACCTATCCTTTTTGCGATGGCGGCTGCGGACTCAGGAAACATGGTAAGAGATATGGCCGCTTTTGCCTCCTGTTCTGTAAACAATCGTTTTAGTATCCTGAGTTCAACACCAGAGTCCGTGGCAGGAAACCCTGCAGGAAGATTATCAAGAAACCTGGCAAGTTGTTCGTAAATATCAATCATCTTTTTCCCCTTTTTTTATTTAAAGGCTTACCAGTTCGCCGCTCCATTTCCATCACCCATTTGGGGGATTTCACTGATTTTTCTTGTTTTTTTGTTCTTCAATGAAGAAATAAAACCGTGTAACCAAATAGAAAAAGGGTTCACTATGTTTACTGGTACCGGAAGACGCTTTTTGCCAAGTCATTAGGTATGACAGTCGGGATAGCGCCATCAGCGTCTAACCTTTTTCCTTGCCACGCCAGACGGAAACTGCTTCAATGCCTGCCATGAAAATAGAAAACTATATCTCCGACAAGTTAACCATAGACACGTTTGAAGCTGCCCCGGGCCAGGCCTGGTGCATTCTGGGCAGCAATCGCTCCGGGATTGACACCTTTTTAGAGCTGTTCTCTAAAAACAGCAGAACGGAATACAATACCGAATCAGGGCAGATACAATATCCCGCGAATTACGGTATTTTTTCCTTTGCAAGTCAGCAGGATTTATTTGAACAGGAGCTGAGAAAGGATGATACTGATTTTCTGGACCGCATTGATCCGGGAACCCCTGCACAGAATTTTTTAAAATCTCCTGAAGACCATATGGAGCTTATCCGGGCCCTTACCATGGAAAAGGTTTTGGATCAGGGATACCGGCAATTGTCCACGGGTCAGTCCAGAAAACTGCTTCTACTTCGCCAAATCACCCGGGGAAAGAAATTTCTCATTATCCAGGCCCCGTATGAAGGTCTTGATGTTGCCGGGTGCAGAGAACTGGACAAGGCCCTGGTCCATTGCCGTGACTGCGGCATCCAACTGCTTATCACGGTTCATAATCCTGATGATATCCCATTCTGGGCCACCCATGTGGGCGTTCTGGACCGGGGTGCCATGGTATTGTCCGGCACCAGGGAAGAGGTGATTAAACAAGTTGACCAGATACCTGGGACAGCGGATTTTAAGGCATCTGTCCGGGACCTGAATATCAAGCAACGCACAACGCCCAGTCGTCGAGAACTGGTCCGGCTTGAAAAAGGAGCTGCCGGATACCAGGGAACCCTTGTATTCGAAGATATTGATCTGACCGTAAACGAGGGGGACCATACCCTGGTCACCGGCCCCAACGGCAGCGGAAAATCCACCCTCCTGCATGTCATAACAGGAGATCATCCGGCCTGCTATCAAAACGATCTTAGGCTGTTCGGCATAAAACGGGGCACCGGGGAGTCCATCTGGGAGCTGAAACAGAAAATGGGTATTGTCAGCCCGGAGCTTCACAGAAACTATATTGTTCCGGGCAGTACGCTTGATTGTGTGCTGTCGGGACTTTTTGACTCCATCGGTCTATATACCACCCCAAGCCCTGAAGACAGATCCAAGGGAATGGCATGGCTGGAACGCATCGGCCTTGTAAATGATGCCGGGACACCGTTTCGCACTCTTTCCTATGCAGATCAGCGTTTGGTACTCATTGCCAGAGCCCTGATAAAACTGCCGGATCTCCTCATTCTGGATGAGCCCACCCAGGGACTTGACCGGGCAAACCGGGGGGCGATTTTAGACTTTCTCGAACAGATGGCACAGGAGAAGTTGAGTACCATCCTCTATGTCAGTCACAGGCAGGATGAATTCAGAGATTTTTTTGTATCAAACCTGGATATGAGCAAGGCTGTTGGATAGCCTCACCCGAAAGTTCAAATCCATTATTCCCTTATTGTTGCCGTTCTTTAAGACCGGTAAACAGGGGAAAAATTAAAAAGCCGGCCGCGCCGAAAACCACCCCTTTCCATCCCATGGCCTCATAACTGAAACCGGCCATGGTGATGCCTATCCATCCGCCGGCATAGTAGAACATCACATACAGGGCATTGGCCCGACCCTGGCTGTGGGAAAGCTTGCCGTTAAGCAACCCTACTGCTGTGGCATGTATGGTAAAAAAACCTGCGCAAATACAGAGAAGCCCTGCAATGATGGCCCATACCGCGGGGATCAGCAGCAGTCCCAATGCCAGTCCTAAAACCAGGCATCCCAGAATCATAGTGTTGCCTCCGCCGAATTTCTGAGAGATCCTGCCGGTCATAGGCCCTAAAAAGATACCAAGGATATAGACCAGATAGACCAGGGTGATCATTTCAGTGGAAAAGTTAAACGGCGGACCTGACAGCCTGTAGGGCAGATAGTTGAAAATCGGAGAAAACATGAGCAGACCGGCAGCCCCGCAGAAATACAGCGGGAAAAGATCTTTACGACATACCAATGCCCAGAACCCCTGGGATTGTTTGGATTCGCTTTTTTGTGATTCGGTATTTCCTGCCCCATCCAACGCCTTGGAAGTATCCTTGCCTTTAGGCAGGAGCACAACCGCCAGAACTGTTGTAATTACAATCAGGGCGGAGGCAGAAACAAATGCGTACCGCCAATGGAGAGGCGGATGAATCCATCCTCCGAGCAGACGACCTCCCAATCCCCCCAATACGGTTGCAGCCACATAGGTTCCCATGACCACGGACAGTTTTTCCTGGGGAAGATTCTTGGCCAGCCAGGCTGCCAGGCTGGTGGTCAGGGCAGGTAAAAACAATCCTTGGACCAGGCGGGCTGCCACAAGGACGTTAAAATCATGGGTCGTAGCGCAGACAAGGCCGGCGGAAGCCACGAATAGTCCCCCCACGCAAAGAATGGGATGGATGGAGATCCGGTCCGACAGATATCCGAAAAAAAGATTGGACAGCACAATACCCAGGATGACAAAGGAGACCGTCAGGGAAACCCGGACCGTGGAGACCTGGAACTCCGCCTCAAGCACTGGCAGAATGGGCTGGGTGATATAAATATTGGTAAAGGCGGCCGTGACCAGGGCACAGACTGCCATTTCCAGTTTGAAGGATTTCTTTTCCATGGATCTGATTAAATAAAACGGCAAGTTTTTTCAAGGAATTTTAGTGATTCATGGAAAAAACAATTGCTGAAAGCCCATCTGAGCCAGGATACGAATCTGACGTTCTGCGTTACGAAAATTCAAATCGCATCAGACACTTTGCCGACAGGCGAACTTGATATTTCCGTCTAAATTATGGAATTTTTATACTATTGTTGACAACAAATACGAGTTTTTGTTAATTATTTCTTTACATCCCGATTGTTTTAGCCAAAGATTATGCATACTTGAATTACATCTTGCGAACAGGTGGTTAAAGATATGAACCTGAATAAAAGAATCACAGGCGGTATTTTCCTGGTCGTTATTATTTTCACCCTCTGTCAGGGGTTTGTCATGTATTCCATCATCTCATCAACAGGTGAAAGGGAGATACAGACCATGAACAAGGATGAAATGAATAAAACCAAGCAAGAGTTGAAAAATTATGTTGATATCGCATACAATATTGTTGAGTCCAACTATGAAAACAGCCATGATAAAAAATGGCTGCAAAAGGAATATGGTCTTCATCTCAGCAAGATCATCGATATAACCGAATCAATTATTAAAGAGCATATCGCCCTGGTCTCAGAGGGCAAAATAAACAGGGACAAAGCCCAGCAGAGAGTCTTGCATACCATCAGTCAACTTCGCTATGATGCAGACACAGGCTACGTATGGATAAATAAGACGGGACAGGCGTTTTCCAGAATTCTCATTGAACCTCAATCAGATAAATTATCCGATGGAATTCCAAGCGAAATGGGGATGGGTTATGTATGGGTAAATGATATGGGCAAGCCTTATCCGAAAATGCTCATGCATCCGACGATTCCGTCTCTTGATGGAACAATTCTTGACGATAAAAAATTCAACTGTGCTCTGGGCATAAAAAAAAATCTCTTTGTTGCCATGGTTGACGTCGTGGAAAAAGGAGGCGACGGTTTTGTTGATTATGTATGGCCCAAGCCTACGAGTGAAGGACTTACCAAAGAGATGCCAAAACTTTCCTATGTTCGCATCATCCCCGAGTGGAACTGGGTAATCGGAACAGGTATTTATGTTGATGACGCGTTGGAAAAAGCAATAGAAAACTCTAAACAGGATCTCAGAAAAATGCGCTACGGGGACGGGGAGGGGTATTTCTGGATTAATGATAAAGGTTCGCCTTATCCTGTAATGGTGATGCACCCTACAATGCCGGGACTGGATGGGAAAGTGATGGACGATCCAAAATTTAACGTTGCACTTGGACAACCCAGACATCTGTTTAAAGCCATTATAAAAGCAGCAAAATCAGATGGCGGCGGTTTTGTTAATTATATCTGGCCTAAACCCACGAAGGAAGGACTCACCTCAGAAGAGCCCAAGCTTTCCTATGTACGGACATTTGAACCCTTTGGCTGGATAATCGGTACCGGTGTCTACATTGATTCCATTGACCGTATGATTAAAGACAAAATCAAGACAATAAAGTCTACCAATTATTATCTGCTATTGACGATTCTTTCAGTTGCGACGGTTCTTTTTCTCTTTCTTACCATTGCAAGCTATTTTCTAATTGATCGTCTGTTTATCCGGAAGATCAACCAGGCAAACGATGATCTTCAATTAAAAATCGATGAGAAAAAGAAAACGGAAAAGGAATTAATCATTGCCAGAAAGCACTCTGAAGTTGCCAATTTAGCCAAAAGTGAATTTCTTGCCAATATGAGTCATGAAATCCGTACGCCGTTGAATGCGGTTGTCGGATTGGCTCATCTGCTCACGCAGACGGACCTGAACGTTCAGCAAGAGGATTATCTGTCCAAAATTACCCTGTCAGCGGATAATCTTCTCTCCATTATCAATGATATCCTCGATATATCCAAGATAGAAGCGGGCAAATTGGAGCTGGAAACCGTTCAATTCAGCCTCCGTTCAGACATTCTCCAGAATGTGACCCAGGTTGTGGGGTTGCATGCTGCTGAAAAAGGATTGGAGGTGATGCTGGATATGGCCCCCGACCTTCCGGACCAGTTGGTGGGTGATCCGGTCCGATTAAGGCAGATTCTTATCAATTTGATAAACAATGCAGTAAAGTTTACAGAGCAGGGTGAGGTTACCCTTATTATACGCAAACTGGACTCCCCAAACGGTGAATTGCTCTATAGATTCGATATCCGGGATACAGGAATCGGAATGACCCAAGAACAACTCTCCGGACTTTTCAAGGCTTTTTCCCAGGCAGATGCATCAACAACACGCAAATTCGGAGGAACCGGTCTGGGTCTTGCCATTTCAAAAACACTTGCAGAAATGATGGGCGGAGAAATCGGGGCATCCTCTGTTCACGGAAAAGGGTCGACTTTCTGGTTTACGGCTGGATTCACAACGGATTCTGAAACGGTAGATACCGAACAGCCGACCTTGGCCGACGATATTAGGGAACTTAAGGTTTTAGTCGTGGATGACAACGGGACGGCCAGGGCCATACTCTCAAGGCAACTTGAGCATTTCGGCTATACAGTGACTGAGGCCAAAAGTGGTGAAGAGGCCATCCGCCGCCTCGATGAATCTCATGATTCAGCCTTTGACCTGATTCTTCTAGACTGGATAATGCCTGGAATTGACGGGGTTGAGACAGCCCGGCATATCCGTGGAATGGACTTAAAAAGACCTCCTGCGATCATAATGCTTACGGCCTATGATAAAAAAGAGGTCTCGGATAAGCTGCAGGGGCTTGAGATAAAAGAGGTTCTCTCAAAACCTATCTTCCTATCCGATCTGCTGAATGCCATCTTGTCCTCCTTTGGAAAGGCTGTTTCCAGGTGTAAAAGGGAAGGCGAAACAATTACGGGCCATGTTCAGGGCGCCCGGATTCTGCTTGTGGAAGATAATCATATCAACCAGCTAGTTGCTCAGAAGATTTTAGAGAAAGCGGGGAGTGTCGTTACAATTGCCCAAGATGGAAGAGAGGGTATCGAGAAGTTGATCCTGAAAGCTCGGTCCCAAACGCCCTTTGATGTAGTGCTCATGGACATTCAGATGCCTGTAATGGATGGGTATACCGCATCTAAAGAGATCCGCAAACTTCCTGATTTCAAAAAACTGCCGATCATTGCCATGACTGCCAACGCCTTTGCACGTGATCGAAAAAAAGCGTTAGATGCCGGCATGAATGATCATGTCGCAAAGCCAATCAATGTTAAAGAACTATTTAAAGTCCTTGGAGAATGGGTTCATATTCCCAAAGAAAGACAAAAGTATCATTTATTGAATGAAGAGACTTCCTCTGTAAAGGCAAAGGGCCACGATCCAGATGACCTGCCCATGCTTAAAGGAATTGATGTAAGATCCGGAATCGGGCGCGCGGGCGGGGACAGATCCCTTTATGAAAAATTGCTGCGACAATTTTATGACCACCATTGTGACGACATAATGAAAATCAAGCAGGGAATCAATGAGGGTGATGTCATATTAACCGCAAGGCTTGCCCATACGCTGAAGGGTGTTGCCGGAAATATCGGCGCAAAGGCTTTATTCCAAGCTTCCAGCGATTTGGAAAACAAAGTTAAAGCCTCTGATCCAGAGGATATTGAAGTTGATTTGCATTCTGTGAAAAATGAATTGCAACAGGTCTTGGGAGAAATACAAAGGGCATATATCGGCACAACAGGAGAGAAAATACAGACGACATCAACCCAACCTTCCGTTGATATAGAATATGTGACGCCCGTTTTAGACAAATTGCTTGAGTATCTTGAAGAAGATGATCCCGAAGCAATCGATTATTTTCTTGGCAAAAAAGACCTTTTGATTCAGGCACTGCCTCAGGATTTAATCCATCGGCTGGGAAAAAAATTACGAGATTTTGAATTTGAAACTGTCCGGGATGATATTTTACAATTCCTGAACAATCAATAAAAAATTATCAAGACAGATCAAAATGAATGGTATTGATCCGTTTGGAGGGGTATATGGAGAAACGCAGTTTAATATTGGTCGTGGATGATGCGCCTGAAAACCTGACCTTAATCAGCAGCATTCTCAAAACCAGATATAAAGTCAAAGTAGCGACCAACGGTGCAAAGGCATTGTCGATTCTTGCCAATTCAAAACAGAAGCCTGATCTTATCCTTCTGGATATTGTAATGCCGGACATGGATGGTTATGAAGTCTGCTCTGAGATAAAGCGATCAGACTGTTCTTCCATCCCGGTTATATTTCTTACCTCTCTGGAAAAAATTGAAGATGAAGAAAAAGGACTTAGCATTGGTGCTGTGGACTATATCCACAAACCCATTAGTGCTCCGATACTTTTGGCAAGAGTTGCGACTCACCTGAGACTAAAGGAGGTCAATGACTATCTGAAAGTCCAAAACAGCATACTTGAGAGCATGGTCAAAAAAAGAACGACGGAGCTTGTACAGTCACAACAGGCGACTATGGTCGCTATGGGTACATTGGCAGAGTACCGTGATCCAGAGACAGGCAACCACCTTCGCCGGACACAACACTATATCAAAGTTTTGGCAGAAGAACTGTCCAAACACCCTGACTATAGTGAATACTTGACCGAAGATAGGATTGATGTACTGTTTAAGTCAGCTCCCCTGCATGATATCGGAAAAGTGGGAGTCCCTGACTGTGTTTTGTTAAAACCAGGAAAACTCACCAAAGAAGAATTTGAAACCATGAAAGAGCATACTCTTTTTGGAAAAAATGCCATTAATGATACACAAAAAATGATGCGTACAACCAATGATTTTTTACAAATGGCTGAACAGCTTGCCGCATATCATCACGAAAAGTGGGATGGTACTGGCTATCCCCATGGATTGGATGGAGCGAATATCCCTCTTTCAGCCCGCCTCATGGCCATAGCCGATGTCTATGATGCACTGGTTTCATACAGAGTCTATAAACCCCCTTATTCCCATGAAAAAGCTGTAAAAATTATTAAAGATGGTTCCAATACCCATTTTGATCCTGATATTGTCGAGGCTTTTCTTAAAGTTTCAAGCGAATTCGCTGAAATCATGAAAACATTTTCAGACTCTCCATAGTCTTTTTTTTTTTAATCAAAAGATTTTCATTTCAGGGGATCATACAAAAAACAATCATTGACCTGGAGTGGATTTCATAATATATCAGGCCCCATGAAACGTAACTAATCCCTCATAAGTTTTTTCCATAAAGCGGCAGTGCAGAATCCGGGCATCCGGGATCAAGACTACACCTGTCTGCTCATTTTCCAACTTAATTTTTACATACAATACCGGTGAACTCACCCGACTCTTTCTTTGTGCCGGGCGTCATATCACCGGGAATCAAAGGTAAATTATCATGAATATTACCGACCTTATTCAAGCAAGTAAGAAACCGGACATTTACACCACGGGCACGGCAATCATGTGGACCGACGACCATATTTCAAAACAATTGCTGAATGTGCATCTAAGCCAGGATACCGATCTGGCCAGCCGGAAGGCACCGGCCATAGAAACCACCGTCAACTGGATCCTTGACCAGGCACCGCCAAAACCATTGACTATACTGGACCTGGGCTGCGGTCCGGGACTGTATACCGAGCGCATAGCCCAAAAGGGACACAAGGTTACGGGGATGGACTTTTCAGCAGGTTCCATTGCCCACGCCAAAAAATCTGCCGGGCAAAAAGACCTGGATATTACCTATCTACACCAGGATTATCTGACCCTTGATCATGAAAACCAATATGATCTTATCATTATGATTTTCACCGATTTCGGGGTGCTGACCCCGGATGACCGAGACAGGCTTCTGGGAAAGATATACAAGGCTCTCAAACCGGGCGGAATTTTTATTTTTGATGTATTGAATCTCCATTGGGCCAATTCCGATTCCGGGTCCAAATCCTGGGATATATCCGGAAACGGATTCTGGCGGCCATTCCCGCATCTGGTCTTAGCCGATTCTTTTTTCTACGAGGCAGAAGGGGTGGCCCTGAACCAGCATATTGTTCTGGATGATGAGAAAGGGATGGAGGTCTACCGATTTTATATCCACACCTTTTCCAACGAGGATATTAAAACCATTACTTCCGATCACGGATTTCATTCCACGACCTGTGTAGACGGACTGCTTCCGGCAAGTGACCTATACCGGTCAGAGGACCTGACCTTCTGCGTTACGAAGAAATAAACCGTATCAGGGTATCTGGCGGCTGCCAGATACCCTGTTTTTTAGCTTCAGCTACTTTCGCTCAGGGCATAGACCACGGCAGCTCTCAGAGCACGGTCTTTCATGTCCCGGGGCAGATCAAGCTTCATCCGACGCAGCATGGGCTGGATGGCGGCCGGTGGTTTGGCAAAGAAATGGCGGACAATCCCTGCCACTGTGCGGTATTTACGGGTGGCCACTTTTTCCTTGAGGCCTTTTAATGCCCGGGCCAGGGTGACCTCTTCCTGGGTATAGTCAGTACCAAAGGGGAAGTCCTTGAAAAAGCCCTGCTCCCTGAACGGGGTAATAAGGTTGTGAATCCGTTCGGGCGTATTGTTTCTGAAGGCCTCAGGGATCTCATAGTCTGCGGCAATTTTACCGGCCTTTTTGGCCTGGTCAAGCAGTTCCTCCTGAAACCTGGAATCAGTGATTTTCAGCAGTTCTGCTATCACCACCTGGTCACATTGGCCCCGGAGGTCGGCAATCCCGTATTCCGTGACCACGATATCCCTCAGATGCCTGGGGATTGTGTTATGTCCGTAGTTGAACACGATGTTTGAAGACAGTTTGCCCTTGGATTTTTTGGTGCTTCTGATCATCATGATGAGCCGTCCGTCGTTCAGAGCATGGGCCATGGAGACAAAATTATACTGGCCGCCCACACCGGATACGATATTGCCGCTTTCAAGACCGTCGGAGACCACAGCCCCGAGCAGGGTGACCATCATGCCGGCATTGATAAACCGCCCGTTGCGGCGCTGAAGGGATTTCAAACGCTCATTTCCGTAGAGCTGATTCACATTAGCCACACCGGTCATGGAGAATACCTTTCTCTCCTCTTCGGACATATCGTTGAGGGCCTTGTAAAAATCCCTGGGACCGATAAAGAATGCCCCGTGACAGACCACGCCTTCTTTCAGGCGGTCCCCCAGATGTTTGTCCAGAATGCCCCGGGTCTTTTCATCCCGGAGATCTGATGAGAAGCTCTCCCCGTTGCAGATGATCCGGCCGTCCATGTACTCAAAGGGGCCGACAATGACTCCATACTTCATCAGAAGGCGGAAATCCGCCTTGCTCAGACGCTCACGGATGATCTTCTGGTTTACAAAAATATCTAGAATATTGCCCGGGATCTCTTCGGTGATGGTCTTATTGTTGAGCAACTCCTGGATACCGGCATTGTCGTAGACCTTCCGCTTGAGAATGTCGTTCTTGTACAGATGAACAAAGACATCCACCAGCATTTCCGTGGCCCCGTAAACGCCCTTTTCAAAGGTGCCGGTTCCCCCGATCTTCTCAATCAGGCCATTATAGCGGCCCGGGATATTAAAGGTATTCAGGGCTTTTAGAAAGGTATCATTATCTTTATGCCGCATGATCATGCTGGAAGCAATGGCATCCCCTAGGGATCCGATACCGATTTGAAGGGTACCGTTGTCCTTAATCAGAGAGGTGACGTTGAGGCCGATCATATGGTCTGCCTCGGCCACGGATGCCTTTGGAACGGAGAACAGGGGGAAGTCATACTTGGGATCATCCAGAATGATGTCATAGACAGAGGATTCCATGACCGCATCTCCGTACATATAGGGGAGGTTGGAATTCAACTGACCGACGCACATCGTCTTTTTCCCGTTTTTCCGGGCCTCTGCCATTGCGGCAAAGCCTTCAACCGTAATGTCCGGATTGCAGCTCATGGAGACAAGGTTTCTTTCCCCGGACGGATGAGGGGCAATCAAATTGGCGACAACGTTGAGACCATTGTCGACCAGATCACGTATGGCATGGGTATAATTGGTGGAGATATAATTCTGCTGGGCATAGGGAGAATTCAGATAACCGCCGGCCTTGGTAAAAAACTCGGAGACCCGTACATTGGGCGGCAGTTGATTTTTCCGCAGATCCTTCATGTATTCAAAGTCCACAAAACCATCCCAGATCCGTTTGACAATGGGATCTAAAAGTCTTGCTTCAAGAACTGAAGAGGCGGCTGGTTTTTCAAGTGAGATTGCGGTGATAATGGTCAGATCAATGGCTGGATTGTTTTTTGCCCTCAAATAAAGGGCATTGGCGAT
>PIVQ01000595.1 GCA_003354055.1 Desulfobacteraceae bacterium
TGCCACTGATCTTCGGGGTGGACAGGCTCTTTGACATGATGCGCACCTCCACCAATGTTATGGGGGATGCATCCTGTGCCGTTATCGTGAACAGAATTCTTGAAAAGGACGCCGAGAAAACATCATGAAAACCTTACCCAGTGTCTGTATTCTGGCTACCGGTGGTACCATTGCCGGAGCGGCACCATCTTCCACCCACGCCGGATACACCTCCGGGCAACTGGACCTGCAGGGATTGCTTAAAGCCGTACCAAACCTTGATCACCTGGCCCGGATAGACGGAGAACAATTCGCCAATGTCGGGTCCCAGGACATGTCCTTTGACATCATGACCCGGCTGGCCCGGAAAATAAACGACCTGCTGGGCCATGAGGAGATTGACGGGGTGGTGGTCACCCACGGCACCGACACCATGGAAGAGACGGCTTTTTTCCTCAACCTCACCGTTAACAATTCAAAACCCGTTGTCCTGACAGGTGCCATGCGGCCGGCAACAGCCGTCAGTGCAGACGGGCCTTTAAACCTTTTCAATGCCGTGGCCGTGGCCGCAGACCCCAAAGCCAAAGGCCGCGGTGTTATGGTGGTGATGAACGACAGAATCCACGGAGCCCACTCGCTGACAAAGACCAATACCACCTCGGTGGAAACCTTTTTATCGCCTGTAAACGGTCTCATGGGTACTGTGGTGTTCGGGGCTGTTAAATTTTTCAGAGGCCCCTTTAGAAAACATACGGTTGTCAGCGAATTCAACCCGGATTATGACCTGCCCCTGCCCCGGGTGGATGTTGTCTATGCCTGTGCAGACATGCCGCCGGATCTCATCGGGTCCTCGGTAGAAAGAGGGGCAAAGGGTATTGTCATTGCCGGTGACGGCAATGGGAACATGAATCAGGAAACCATCCGTGCCGCTGCTCAATTTGCCGAACAGGGCATCTGTATTGTCCGGGCCTCACGAGTCCCCACAGGCACGGTCGGCAGGAATGTGGAAGTGGATGACGATGCAAACGGATTTATTGCCTCGGATGAACTGAATCCGGCCAAAGCCAGAATACTACTCATGCTGGCCCTGCTGAAGAAGGACCGCAGTGTTGAGGAAGTTCAGGAGCTGTACTACGGGTATTAAGGTTTATACTCCACCGGATTTAACACCGCCGGATTTAACACCAAAAGAGAGGGGCAGATAAATCGTTACCCCCTTGGGCAGATCGTTGAAATCCTTTACCTCATCTCCGGGCAGAAGTCTGCCCCCGGGCAGAGAATAGACCACGGATTTGTGTTTATACTTTTGCCCGGCAATCTTGTAGGCCGTCTTCTGTTTTGTAATCTCATACGGCCCTTTATATCCCACCATCAACCGGGTGCCCACAGGCAGATCATCCCAGTCCCGGATATCTGATCCGGGAGAAATCCGGCCTGACGGCAGAAAATAGATGGTGGAATCCGATCGATAGTCCAGGCCCGCATGGGACCAGGCCGTCATCTGCCCTGTGATCTGTTTTATGGGGCTTTTGGCCTGAACCCGCACCTGTTCGGTTTCCTGATTCAGCAAGACGCGGGTTCCTACGGGCAGACGGCTCCATCCGATTTTTTCTTCCACCCGATCACCGGGCAATGCCCGTCCATCCGGCAGGATATAGGCGGTTGTGGCTTCATTATACTCATCCCCGGCAATGGACCAGGCTGAATTCTGGCTGGAAATAATATTGGAGGCAAGACGTTTTGCTGTCACGATCTTTTTAGGTGCTGTATAATCTGAGGGTTTATAAAATACTGAGACAAGTATGGGGTCAGGCTGCAGCCGTCTTGCCCGGACATCAGGATCATAGGCCCAGGTCGGCCCCAGATTGGCCCTCTTCCTGTCAAAATTCTTGGCACATCGTTTTCTGCCCCTGTGATTCTTTTTGAACCAGGGATTAGGCCGGCCATAGGCCACTTGGCTGTGGGTGAGCACATCCCTGTCCCGAAGGCCGTAAACCTGCTTTAATACATGAAGCAGCATGCCGAGAGACTGATACTGGCTTTTAGAAATGGGGGCATAATGGTAGCCCACAAGTTCAATGCCCACGGAGACATCACTGACATCGGTTTTACCGTTCCACATGGAGAGGCCGGCATGGTCGGCCCTGTACCTTCGATCCAGGGTTCTGTAAATTCGGCCGTTCCTGGCAATTACATAGTGAGCATGACCACCCGGCGTACTTCGTCCGCTTTTAAATTTTTTCCCTTTGGATATCACCCGAAGAGTGCCCTCAAGCCCCAGCTCAGAGGTATGTACGATGATCAGCCGGGTCTGGCGCCGGGTCTTTTTCTTAAATCTTGCATTGAGACGATGACGGTGATCTATGACACGGCCCTGGAACCGCTTCAAGTCAGACCGCGAATAGGCTGCCTCAGAGGGCTCCGGGAAAAGGGCCCACACTCCCCAGATGCAACATATCATGACTAAAAGAAAAATTTTTGATCTGCCAATATGCCGGAATGATGTAATCATGGAGGGGCAGTATAGCAGCCTTGAATGGATTGTTAAACCCTGAGTTTTATAAAGGACGAAACTTAGGAAGGAAAAAAACAGTTTCCAGGACCTGAAGCCGAGGAGGAGAAACCGGCATCAGGTCCCAAAAAACGGATAGGGGTTAGATTTTAAACCGGTTTACCAGCTGATCCAGCTGGGCCGCCAGTTTGGACAGGTCTTCGGCACTGGTATTCACCTCGCCGCTCCGGTCTGCCATATCACTTGATGCCTGATTGACTTCGGTGATATCTTTTGTGATTTCGTGTGCGACAATTGAGCTCTGGTTGACATTCTGATTGACCTCTTCAATACCTGTGGAGGCCTGGGAAATATTTTCGGAAATCTCCCGGGTGGCGGATGACTGCTCTTCCACAGCCGTGGCAATGGTGGCCACAATATCGTTGACTCCGGAGATGACCGATGACACTTCTCCCATTCCTGCCAAGGTGCTTGAGGAGCTTTCCTGGATATTATCAATCTTGGCCTTGATATCCATGGAGGCATCAGAGGTCTGCTTGGCCAAATCCTTGATCTCGTTGGCCACAACGGCAAATCCCTTACCGGCCTCACCTGCCCTGGCCGCCTCAATAGTGGCATTTAAAGACAGCAGATTCACCTGTTCTGAAATATCGGTGATAGTTTCGACCACCTGACCTATGGCCTGGGCAGCCGCACCCAGTTCATTCATCTTTTCTGTTGAGCCTTCAACCTTATCCACGGCACTGCTGGAGATGACCCTGGCATTTTCCGCATTTTTAGCTATTTCGTCAATAGTGGCATTCATCTCTTCTGCAGCACTGGCAACCGTATTGACATTGGTGGAGGATTGCTCCATGGCAGCGGCGACCGAGTTCATATTGGTGGTCATCTCTTCTGCGGCAGCAGCAACCGTACCGGCTTTATCAGATGTCTGTCCGGCGCCTTCCGTCATCTGGTCTGAAATGGCTGCAAGTTCAGTTGAAGAGGACGACAGGGTATCCACCCCTTGGCCGATGTCGGAAATCATGACCTGTAATTTGTCAATAAACGTGTTAAAGGCCTGGGACAGGATACCGACTTCATCGTTCCCCCTGACTTCAAGCCGTTTGGTCAGATCCCCTTCTCCTTCTGAGATATCCTTAAGCCCTGCCACAGCTTCGTTAATGGGTTTGATAATGGCCAGGGAGGCAAAAAAGATCAATACCGCCACAACGGCCAAGACGATACCGCCGACGATAATGTTGTACATTTTCATTTTATTTACCGGAGCCATGAACTCTTCCTGATTCTGGGTCACACAGATACTCCATCCGGTCATGGAAATATTTGCAAACCCGGCCAGTTTTTCAGTGCCTTTGAACACATAGGCTTCATTACCGGATTCCTGTGCCATCATCCGGCGGGTAATTTCTTCCATGCCCTTAAGGGTTTTAAGATCCAGCTTAAAGATGAACTCTTTTTTGGGATGCGCAATGATGATCCCCTCTTTGTTAATCATGAAAGGATATCCGGTTTTGCCGATTTTTATTGCGGTCAGTTTGGAAGACAGGGAATCCAGTTTTAGGACAGCACCAAAAACGCCTGCGAATTTACCGGCTTTTGTCTTTACCGGAACGGATATCACCACAACAGGCAACCCGCTGGCCCGGGATTTAATAGGAATACTCACGAGAGCCTTACCCGCTTTTCCTGCCTTGAAATAGTCCCTATCTGCAATGTTAATTTTTTTTGCCCGCAATGCGCCTTTTTTGCTGTCAGATAGGGTATTACCCTCTGCATCTGCGGTAAAAAACAATTCATAATCCTGTCCAAGTTTTGAATAGGCCGCGGTTAAAAAATTATCCAGCGCAGTAACGGCTTCCATGGAAGCATCAACCCCGTTTTCCGCCACCTGGTTTACTGCGGTCTCCAATACCGGGGTCAGTGCAATCTCCTGGGAAAACTTCATCTCTTCTTCCAAAAACAGTTCCGCGGTCATGGCCAGATCTTCGGCCACCCTGGCAGCGGATGCTTTCCCTGCATCCACCAAAGCTTTTGAGGCCGTATTAACCGAGATAATTCCCACGATGAGCATGGGAATCAAAACAGCGAACAAGCCACCCACAATCAATTTAAC
>PIVQ01000596.1 GCA_003354055.1 Desulfobacteraceae bacterium
AAAATTTCTTCAGATCTTCCCCTGGTTTATCTGGTAATGATTTTTAAAGATAAAAGACAGGTGGCGGTCGGAGTAGATGAAAAAGGTCTATACGCCATTACTGCTGCGTTAAAAACAGCAGGGCAAAGAGGCAACGATGTTTCAAATTCTTTGGTTTACACATCTCTCTAATGGGGGGCGGTGAGATGGTCTGTCCAGGTAGGGGCAAGGCATGAACAAGCCGGTGAGTCAGGATATGCCCATTTGTTTGAGCACATGATGTTCAAAGGCACCCCCACGGTTCCGGATATGAGGGACTGGTTATCGGTCTTGAACAGGATCTAAATATGAGCCAGGAATTTTCAAATAAATTAATAATCAAAAGCGGTTTGGTCGGGCTTTTGTCCGGTTTGGTCGGGGCATTATTTCATACGTGTCTTGATGGTGCAGATAGCTTTCGAAAGTCCTTTGTTGATAGTGTTGACGGGTCCATGGGGGTGTTGCTTCTTTTCTTGTTGGTGACCTGTGCTGCCGTTTCCCTTTCTCTTTTTCTGGTTCGTAAATTTGCACCGGAAGCCGCAGGCTCAGGGATTCCTCAGGTTGAAATGGCGCTAAAAGAGCAAAAAACGATTCGCTGGCAACGAGTAATTCCGGTTAAATTTATCGGAGGGGTTCTGGCTGTAGGTTCCGGCATGATCCTTGGCAGGGAAGGGCCGACAATTCATATGGGAAGCGCCATAGGGGATATGGTTGGGGGAGACGCATCCCATGATAGATATCAGCATCATATTCTGGTAGCAGCAGGGGCTGCTGCCGGGCTTGCGGCCGCGTTTAATGCTCCCCTTGCCGGGCTTGTTTTTGTTACGGAGGAGATGCGCGACCATTTTAAATACAACTTCCAATCCCTTATGGCTGTCATATTTGCCAGTTGTATCTCTGTCATAGTGGTGCAGGTCTTAAACGGTCCTCAACCGGATATTTTGAATGCCTCTTTTCAAGCGCCTAAACTTGCGACTTTGCCATTATTTATAATTCTTGGCGTGGCGTTCGGGTTGATTGGACCCTTGTTCAATGGCCTTATGGTTAAGGGGGTAATGTTTAGTAAAAGACTAAAAGGGCCAAAACCGTATCTGTTTGCCGGTGTTGTTGCCCTGATGGTTGCCGGTGTCGCATGCCTTTTGCCCAGTGCGGTAGGTGGGGGGCATGATGCCCTTGAGCTTGCCTTGGGTCATGAGTTCAGTACAGGCGTTCTTCTGGTTTTGTTTTTGCTTCGTTTTTTATTTTCAATTTTTTCATATGCCATTGGCACGCCGGGTGGCATTTTTGCCCCCATGCTGGCCCTGGGGACTTTCTTAGGGCTTTGGTACGGTCAGCTTGTCACGGTATTTTTTCCCAATTGGGTTGAACATGCCGGGATATTTGCCATTGGCGGTATGGGCGCTCTGTTTGCGGCAACCGTGCAAGCCCCCGTTACCGGTATTGTCCTTATTGTGGAAATGACCCGTAGTTATGAATTGATCCTTCCCCTGATGGTGACTTGTCTCAGTGCAAGTCTTGTGGCAAACCGTTTCGGGGGAAAACCGATTTACTCTCAGTTGACAAAATTACTCTGATGCTTTTCTCTTGCAGCAGTATCCTGATTATAGAAACCCGCAAGCACATCATACAGATCCCTGTGCTTTTTTTTCATTTTAATTGGTTTGTCAAAAAAATATTCAGTTGCCACGGCAAAAAACTCAGCTTCATTGGTAGCCCCGTAGGAATCAAGAAATGTGCGTTTCCCCTTTTGTGATTTTTCAATCAACGAAATAAACTCTCTTGAGCACACCCTTGACCAGGAGAGGTAGGATTCTTTATTATGAAGGGGAGGGACTCCGTCAGCACGCCCGTCAAGCATATCAAGAATATGTGCAAACTCATGGTAAACGACATTATGGCCGGTTTCAGGATGATGGGCACCTTTTTTAACCGCATCCCAAACAAGGATAACAGGGCCCCGTTTAAATGCTTGCCCTGAAATAGCCACTTCAGAGCTTACAATAAGAGGAGTGGAAGAAAATATACTTTGCCTCGCTGGTGGCACAACCACGGTTGATGGATAGATAAAAATCGTGTGAAAATTTCTATATAAATCATGGGGCAGCCCAAGCAGAAGCATACAGGCACCAGCTGAGATCACAACACGGATTTCATCTGTAATTTCAAGTCCGTTACACCCTTCAAATATCTTTTCTTCTGCAAACACCTGAACCAACTCTTCAAGATGAATGCGTTCATCATTATTTAATAATAGATAATGTGCGACATGTTTTTGAAGGATCAATCTCCACTCTTCAGGGAAATCTTTTTCAAGAATTTTTTTCCGATGATAATCAGCTAACCAGTGGAACATGATTTGATTTCCTCCTGTTATCGGGTGATTGGAATAGGTCCGTATCTTCAATAATGTGGCGGCTTTTCATTGGCCGGGCCCTGGGTGTCTCTGCTGCCACTTTCTTTCATCAGGGTGTTGACTATGGCTGTCAAGCGGTCAATCTCCTTTTGCTGGTCATACAGGACATCATTGAGATCTTTCATGGCCTTTTCCTGAAAGGCTATCTTGATTTCAAGATTTTCAAGTCGGTCTTCATTCATGGGGTATCCTTTTAAAAAAATAAGGGATCAAGGTTTTACAGCGATCCAGATGGTATGTCTGCTGCCCTTTCCTGTGGCCGTGGCCCTGACGGAAATTGCTTTTGCCCGGAATCCGCATCTGGTAAGGCTGCGGGTGAATGCCGGATCGTCTCCTGCGGACCAAATTCCGAGAACCCCGCCCGGCGTCAATGCCTTAAAAGAGGCTTTCAGGCCTGCGGTGGTGTAAAGGGTGTTGTTGGATTTTTTGGTCAGCCCATCAGGTCCGTTGTCCACATCAAGGAGGATCACATCCCAGGCCGTTTTTTTATTTTTGATGACGGAAGCCACATCAGTGGCTTCCACCCGGACCCTGGGATCATCCAGAGGCATTCCGGCCAGGTGACCTATATGGTCCTGGTTCCAGGAAATCACTGATGGAATCAGCTCGGACACAAGGATTCGGGTATCGGGCCGTGACAACTTCAGTGTCTCGGCCAGGGTATAACCCATGCCCAGGCCGCCCACCAGAATGTTCAGAGCAGGCTTTTGATGAATCCGCTCCATGGCCAAGCTCGCCAATGCCTCTTCAGACCCGTGAATCCGGCTGTTCATCAGTTCTGTCCCGGCAGTGCGGATGGAAAATTCCTGGCCCCTTCTGCGGAGAATAAGTTCATTGTCCTGCCCAGGAACCTTTGCCCGGTCGATCTCTTCCCAAGGGATCATAGATACTTCCTTAATTTAATGTAAATGAGAGATATTTTATGGTCTCTCCCCTGGCTGTCGCCTTGTTCTCAAAGGCAGAAACAATATTCCTGGCGCCTGTAAAGGTGACACCTTCACAATGGAGATCGCTTGAGGATGTCTTTATTTTCCCGCCCCAGTATTCAACGGATTCCCGGGTATAGGTGTAGAGAAGGTCGCTGTCGGTTTTTAAATGCACCGTGCCGCCGGGGAGCAGCAGGTAGGAATAGATCTCCAGGAATTTTGCAGATGACAGACGATGTTTAATGGACCGCTGCTTTGGGTGGGGATCGGGAAAGGTCAGCCAGATCTCGTGGATGGAATGATCCGGAAAAAAACTTCTGATCTCCTCAATCTGGGCTCTGAGGAAGAAGAGGTTCTCAAGGTTTTGAGCAATTCCATTTTCGCCCCCTGTACAGAGACGGTGGCTTTTGCAGTCTATTCCCACACAGAGATTTTTCGGCTCAGCTGCGGCAAACCCCAGACTGTGCTCTCCCTTGCCGCATCCCAGTTCCAGAATGATTTTATTATCTGCATACCCGGGAGCCGACCATGGGTAGGGTGCCGTCGGCAGGACCGGATCCGGAATGATAACATTGGGCAGGTCTTTGACACGGGCATATTTTCGATTTTTTGTCTTTGGCATAAGGGTTGTTCTGTTTAAGGTTTATTTGATTTGCACAGGTACACAAAATACCAGGGTGGTCTTCATGTGTAAAGGCCCTGGCAAAAAGGTCTCTGCTATCAAGGATAGCTGCACTTATTCTGAGGGGTTGTAAACACGTTTGATTTTTTTTTAATATCCAATTTTTATTGGATTAGAGGAGGCAGATCCGCGTCATGGGAAAAGCGAAGTTTTATATCTGGTTTTTATTTGTTTTCATGTTTACCAATGCCGCTGCCCAAGACTTGTCCCAAAAGGACGATCAAATCCTTAGATATGCCCTTCACAGTTCAAAAATAGGAAATCTTGACCCGGATTTTGCCAAGGAGTCCCAGTCTTCCACCTATGCGAGCATGGTATTTAACGGCCTGCTGCGGTATAAACCCGGTGATTCAAAACAGATCGAGCCGGATCTGGCCGTGGGAATGCCGACTTTTGAGATGATTCACGGCGGGCAGGTATTCGGCAAAGCCCGTTCCCGTTAGTCTTCCATATCGATTTCCATGAAATTGAACCAATGGCCGTTGCCGACGGCATGATCCAGTTCGATCTGAACCACATCCACATGGCGTTGTTCAATGTCATAGAATTTTTTAAGGATATCTGA
>PIVQ01001424.1 GCA_003354055.1 Desulfobacteraceae bacterium
GGCCCCATTGGGTGCCTTGGGCGTTTTCTTTCCAGTCGGAAGTCATAGTTACTCCCTCTCCTTCGTCCCGGTCATGGCAATGGCCATAATATAGATAACAATAAAAAAGATTCCCCCCAAAATGGGTGCCACTAGCAGTGAGCCGATACAATATTCTACAAGCCGGTCAATGGCCTGGTAGCCAAGGGTCTCAATGGAAATTTCCGTTAAAAACTGTCCGTTGTGGGTGATAAAGTAGCCCATTTCAATGCACAGGGCCGGAACAATCGGAGGCATGCAGAACTGGCTTGTACCCAGTGCAACGATTTTGTTGAGCCTGAAAAATCCGGTAACAATTAATATGGCAAGGGAGTGCATGGCGATCAGGGGCAGGGTGCCCAGGAAAACCCCTGTTGCCCCGGACATGGCAATCTCAAAAGGAGACATTTCATGGGCCAGAAAATGTCTGATGGAGGCCATGGGACGGAAGATGGAAAAATCAGGCCTGCTGACCCTGTTGATGATTTTCTTATGGGGCCAGGGAAGAAAGGACCTGACGGTCAACAGGGTATTTAAGTGGGTCAGCCGCAGATTGTCCAAAATCATGTTGAAGTGACTCACGCGCTTGTCCCCTGCCGGGTAATCCACACCGATATCGATGGCTTTGACTTTGACCCCGGCCCAGGCAGCTTTAACCAGCACCTCAATTTCAAAATCGTACCGGGTAAGGGACAAAGGTAATTTGTCCAGAACGAAAACGGGATAGGCTCTGAATCCGGATTGCGCATCACCGGCGGAGTTTCCGGTCTGAACCCTGAACCAGAAGTTGGAAAACTGCCTGCCAAATACTGAAGCCCTGGGTATTGACGGGTTGGAAAAATCCCTTTTTCCGACAATAAGCGATTCAGGATCCGCTGAAACAGCTGCCTTAAATTTGATAAGATCTTCGGGCCGGTGCTGGAGATCTGCATCTATGGTGACCAGGTGTGTGAAACCGTTCTCTTTGGCAAACCGGGTCGCTGTCATTAACGCGGCACCTTTGCCAAGGTTTCGGGTATGCCGGATCAGATGGCCATTCCCCTGTTTTAGGGTTGAGGCAAAATTGAGGGGTAGATCTTCACTGCCGTCATCCACCACAAGGATATCAGGGTG
>PIVQ01000597.1 GCA_003354055.1 Desulfobacteraceae bacterium
ATCCCTGAGGAAGAAATTTTTCTCTATGGAAAAAGCGGATTCCTCCAGGCCCTGGAAAATCGGCTTACCGTTGGCAAACATGCGGTCATTGTGGTGGCCGAGGGGGCCGGTCAGAATTTCTTTGACGATGAAAACAAAGAGTATGATGAGTCAGGGAATCTGAAACTTAAGGATATCGGTCTTTTCTTAAAGGACAAAATCAAGGAATACTTTAGATCCAAGGATATGCCCATATCCCTGAAATATATCGATCCTTCATACATAATCCGAAGTCTTCCGGCCAATGCAAATGATTCGGTATTCTGCGGTCTGCTGGGGCGGGATGCGGTCCACGCAGGCATGGCAGGCAAGACCAATTTGATCATCAGTTTCTGGAACAACCACTATGTCCATGTGCCGATGGCTGCAACTGCAGGTAAAAGGAAAAAACTGGATCCTCATGGCAGGTTGTGGCAGTCGGTGCTTGAGACCACAGGGCAGAACTCTTTTTTTACCGACTGATCTCTCTGAACTTTCCCCGTTTCACCGTAAGCAGAAACAACTCCTTGTGAGGGTTGCCGGTTTTATCAAATATGGTCTGGCCGGTTACTCCGTCAAACATCTGTTTTCCCTGGAGTGTCTCCTTCAGGTCTTCCCGTGAATCAACTTCCGGGTTCATACCTGCCGTGAACAAAATTTTGGCTGTGTCATAGGAGATGGCCTCTAAAAAACCCGGTGGTTCCTGAAAGACATCCCTGAAGCTTTTATCAAAATTTGCAGTGACCGGGTTCTGGCTTCCCCCGAAGTACCCGTCCGAAATAACGGCATTTTTATTATAACCCTTGGCCTGGGTCAGCAGGCTTTTCTGATGCCAGAGATTGGTACCAAGCAATACCATGCCCCTGGCATCGTTAAAGGCAAGTTGCGGCAGGATAAGGTTTACCCGCGACAGGGCATCGGGAATAAAAAGGGCCTGGAAATCAATTTCAATACGGTCTTTGTTGGCTACTTTTGAACTGCGGCTGGACAACTGCTGGCCGTCTCCGGAAGCACTTTTAGTAGTAGCGGCAAGTGCCGGGTCTGTCGTTTCATAGCTCAAGGATTCCCCTGTTAAATCTTCCATAGGGTCCGGTTCAGGCTCTTCAGGTATAAGAAATTCAGGAACCGGATAGAACTCCCCTGTCAGTTTCTTCAATGGAACCGTGAAATCGGTTTTGGTACCGTCATAGGATTCCACACCGACCACTTCACCGTTAAACTCATCTACTACGTTCCAGAACAACTCCATATACCGTCTTCCGTACCGTTCCTCAGGATATAGAATGGCCACTTTCTTCAGACCCAGTTCCATGAAAATATATGATCCCAGGGATTGAACCTGCATTTCAGGGGTGATGAAGTTCGAAAATAGATAATCCCCCTGGAGCGGAAAATCACTTTTCTGGGTCAAAGCAATCAAAGGGATTCTCATTTTCTGGGCTTGTTTTCCAGCTGCCTCAGGCACTAACAATGGCCCCACTATGCCAAGAACATTTTCCCGGGCCAGTTCTTCCACGCAAAGGGCGGCGTGATCCGGATCTGACCGGGTATCTTTGACAATCACCTTAAAGGGTCTGCCGTGCTTTTCAGACAGATCCCGGACTGCAAGCTGAATCCCCCTGAGAGTTTTTTGTCCATATATCTTGTATTTACCAGACAATGGCAAAAGACAGCCGATGGTATCCCGGTTAAAAGTCAGCTGCTTTATACTTTTTAACAGAGCCTTTGCATCATTAATGTGCGGGTGGTCCGGGTAGTCGTTCGCAAAGGTTTCAAGCACAGGACGGGCAAGAGCATAATCTTCTTTGGCTGCATAACCATAGCCCAGCCAGTATCGGAGAAGGGCTTGGGGGATAGTCAGGTTTTTAATCCCTGAAAATTCTTCAATTGTCTGGGGCGGAGTCCTGATTAATACCGCCTCAATTGCTGTAATGATTTTCTGCTTTTCAGCTGCGGCTGCAGGGCCTTCTTCCAGAGCTTTGTCAAGCGCCTGATTGTAGATCAGCAGGGCATCCTGGAAATCCTCCTGGTCCGCAAATTTTTCAGCCTCGGCCATGAGGATGGGAATCAGGGAGACCTCTTTTTTATCTTCTTTTTTTTCAGGCGGAGGCTTTATGGGGCTTACGCCCGTCTTAGGGCCACATCCCGATGCCAGGATCAAAAATAGTGCAAGGCCAATCAACAACAGGGAACGGATTGAATTATTTTGTATCATTATATATATCACTTGGGTTTTTATTATATCTATATTTTTTTGTATACTCAGGCCGGGCAACTATATGTAAATTCCTGATTTATGTCAAAAACTCTTTTACCATGGCAAGGGCTTTTTCTTGGTCTTCCGGATCAACCCATACAAGTCCGGGTTCCTTTTTAAACCAGGTGAACTGTCGCTTTGCATATCTGCGGGTGTCTCTTTTCAGAAGGCGGACAGCTTCCGGAAAGTCAACTTCTCCATTCATGAACATGCCCATCTGGCGGTACCCTATGGATTGCATGGATTTAAGGTCAAGGGAATAGCCCTGCTCCACAAGAGAGTGTACTTCCTTTAGCAATCCCTGGTCCAGCATGATGTCTACCCGCTGGTTGATCCGCTGATAAAGCCGTTCCCTTTCCATGTGAAGGCCTAATGTCAGGCTTTGGTAGCGCTCTTCTTTAAAATCATGATCCTGCTGCCGTTGAGATATTGGGGAGCCTGTAGTCTGAAAGACTTCAAGAGCCCTGACAACCCGGAATCCGTCGTTGGGATGAATCTTTTTGGCAGCCTCAGGATCACAGGCGATCAATCGCTCATGAAGGACTTCACCGCCCTGCTCTTCCAGTTCCAGGTTTAATTTTTTAAGTGTCTCTTCACAGATGGGTCTGGCCCGGAAAAGGCCGTGGAGCAAGGCGCGGATATATAATCCGGTCCCCCCGGCAACAATAGGCAGTTTTCCCCGTGATAAGACATCTTCGATGGCCTGGTCTGCCATCGTGGCAAATTTGCCTGCATCAAACTCTTCTTTGGGATCCAGGAAGTCTACCAGGTGATGAACTGCAGTTGCCCGTTCTTCGGCATCGGGCTTGGCCGTTCCCACATCCATGTGTTTGTAAATCTGCATGGAATCCGCCCCGATGATTTCACCGTTGAATTCATTGGCAAGCGCAATGGCAAAACCTGTTTTTCCGACTCCTGTGGGACCGCATATGGTAATGATTTTTTTCATGCCCGAATTATTGGACCTCTACTATTTTGATTATGGAAGATAATGGCGATTATGGTTGACAATATTTGGTATAAAGCTTTATAACATGGTTTTTTATTAATGAAAATTAATTAAATGATAAGATTGCCTATAAGACTATCAGGCAAAAAATTGTGACTTCAGACATTTGTTTTATTTTTAAATAGAGGAGAGGATAAGAATGAATTCAACAAAAACCGGATCTGTAGTGGTGATTGGTGGCGGTATTTCCGGCATGCTCTCAGCCCTTGATCTTGCAAATTCGGGATTTTATGTCTATTTGGTGGAAAAAGGGCCTTCGATCGGCGGTGTTATGGCACAGCTGGACAAGACCTTTCCGACAAATGACTGTGCCATGTGAATTATCTCACCCACACTGGTCGAGGTCGGCCGGCATTTAAACATTGAGCTTTTAACCCTTTCTGAGGTTAAAAACGTTACAGGTGAGAAGGGCAATTTTCAGGTAGAAATTCTTAAAAAACCAAGGTACGTCATCGAAGACCTCTGTGTCGGATGCGGTGCCTGTGCTGAAAAATGTCCTGGAAAATTCGATGATACATACAACGCAGACCTTACAACACGTAAAGCCGTCTACGTTGAATATCCCCAGGCAGTACCCCTAAAATATGCCATTAATCCGGATGTCTGCCTCAAGCTGACAAAGGATAAATGCGGTACTTGCCAGGACGTCTGTCCGGCAAACGCCATTGATTATACACAGACAGAAGAAACCGTTAATATTGATGCGGGTTCAATTATCTTTTCTCCGGGATTCAAGCCCTTTGATCCCAGTAAATTTGATAATTACCAGTATGCAAATTATCCCAATGTGGTCACCTCCATGGAATTTGAACGGCTGCTCTCTGCATCCGGTCCTACCATGGGGCATGTAACCACCTTTCCAAAACTGCCTGCCAAGCCTAAAAAGAAAAAAGACAAGCTGCTGGCGGAAAAACGGAAAGATCCCAAGAAGATTGCCTGGTTCCAATGCGTTGGCTCCAGAGACATGAACAAGTGTGACAATCCTTATTGTTCTTCTGTCTGCTGTATGTATGCAGTTAAAGAAGCCATGATTGCCAAAGAGCACGCCGGCGGAGACCTGGACTGTTCTATCTTCTTCATGGACATGAGAACTCCGGGTAAAGAGTTTGAAAAATACTACCAGAATGCCAAGGACAAACACGGGATTAACTTTATCCGGTCCAGGGTGCATTCGGTTACAGAAGACCGTGATACCCACGATCTTAACATCCGTTATGCGGATGAGATGGGTGAGATTGTTGAAGATACCTACGACATGATCGTTCTGTCCGTGGGTCTTGAAATCACCCCTGAAACCAAAGAACTGGC
>PIVQ01001425.1 GCA_003354055.1 Desulfobacteraceae bacterium
GTATTCGGTATGGTGGCCCTGTCCGGTGTTGTGGTCAACGATGCCATTGTGTTGATTGAACGAATTAACATGAACCTGGAAGAGGGGTTGGAATTTTTTGATTCTATTTTCCAGGGCGGCCTGCGGCGGTTCCGGGCTGTGATGCTCACCTCCATCTCCACCATCGGCGGACTTTTACCCCTGATTCTGGAAACCAGTCAGCATGCCCAGCAGCTGATCCCCATGGGGATTTCCCTGGCCTTTGGTGTTGCCTTTGCCACGGTGTTAACCCTGGTGCTTCTGCCCTGTCTGTTCGCCATTATTAACGATATCCGGTATGCACTGGCCGGCGGTTTCGGTCCTGTTCAGGTTGCCAGAAATACCCTGGAACCGGCTTTTAAACGTAATGCCTTTGAATCAACTACAATTAAATTGCCCTCTTCAGGAGCACCTTCATGAGATCTTTGTATATATACGTCATTTTTATCTGGACTATCGTTCTTCTGTTTGGTCCGGGACAGGTCAGCCCTGTCCTGGCCGCATCCACTACCGGCCAACCCAAAGCCGAAAACCACCAAACCCCTGCCCCGGCACCAGCCACCACACTGACCCTGGCCCGGGCCAAACAGATTGCCCTTGAAAAAAGTCCCACCATAGAGGCTGCCCGGGAAAGGGTTGTACAGGCAATGGAAACCATCAATCAGGCCCAGGCGGATTATTTACCCACAGTGGCGCTGTCCTCATCCTGGGATTATACCGAAGAGACCGACGTTTCTTCTTCCTCTACCGGTGAAAACCAGTACACAAATAAGATTTCCGCCACCCAGGTGCTTTTTCAGGGATTTTACAGAAAGTACAATACCCTGGCAGCCCTTTCCGGAGAAAAGATGAGCCTTGCAGCCCGGGAAGATGTGCAGCGTGCCCTTGCCTGGTCAATTGCCCAGAGTTTTCTCAATGTGCAGTTGGCGGTTGAGAATCTCAGAATTGCCCGGTCCGACATGGCCTTTAACCAGGATCAGGAAAAGGAAGCCGTCGCCAAAGAACGTCTGGGAACCGGATCTTACAGTGATGTGTTGAATTATAAGACCAAGGTTAATGCGGCTAAGGCCTCGCTGATTGAGGCCGGGCAATCCTATAAAGAGTACAGCTA
>PIVQ01000598.1 GCA_003354055.1 Desulfobacteraceae bacterium
CCCTGAATTGTGGTGAATATCTCGTTGACCGGATACCTCATAGCTTCACCGTTGCCGAACACTTGCGCGTTTCTTCGACGGTTACTTTGGTGAGTGTGACGCCGGTTCCCTCTAACTGTTTAGGCCCAACGACTTCAATCAAATACTGGCCGATATTCTCAGCAGTCGGATTGAAGGGAACAGACACCACAGTAGGGTCTATCGCTCGCATTGGTTCTAACCAAGGATCTTCTTCCCATAACATGAAATGATGGTCCCAATTATCCTCTAACCATTGACAGAGCTTGTGCTTTATGACACTAAAATCTATCACTCTGCCAAGCTCATCTTGAAGCCCTTCGCAATGGAAAGTCACCCGATGGTTGTGACCGTGGGCATGCGCACACGCGCCTTCATGCCCGTATACGCGGTGACCTATGCTAAAATCGTGATATCGTACTGCTGCTATTTTTGGCATTTATTTATCCTCTTTTCTTGCCACTTCGATGGCGTGTTTGAAATCTACGACGAAAATATATGCGCCTGTAAGTGCTTCTTTTTTTGCATTTCCAAAGCTTTCAGAGGAAAGTTCCCGGTTCTCATAAACGCCATTTAGCGTTACATACCATCCGTCAATATATCCATCCTTCCAGCGATGAACGGAAAGTGTGGCCCCCATAAGGTTCATAGATGTAGCGATGATGACACCGTCTTGCTCTTCATTTTCCCATTTTGGCATTTTAAAATCCTTGTGATTTGATTATGGAATAATGTTCTTTTTTCATGTTCTGGTTGGCGAGGAAATCACCACGCAGAACGGTATTGACCATGGTCGTATCGTGTTCTTTCACCCCGCGCCATGTCATGCAATGATGAGTAGCTTTCATCGTAATGGCAAGGCCACGCGGCTCAATAAGCTGTTCAAACAGGGTGGCAAGGTTTTGAATTGCTTCTTCCTGAATGTGTGGGCGAGACATGAACCAGTCCGTCACGCGGGAGAATTTCGAAAGGCCTATAAGCTTTCCGTTTGGTCTAACCGAGATCCAGACTTCCCCCAGAATAGGCGCGAAATGATGCGAACACGTTGACCGGAAATGAATAGGACCGACTGAATAGATCTCGTCCAGCTGTGCGACGTTGGGAAATGTGGTGACTTTCGGCATCGGCTCATAACGGCCGGCAAAGATCTCATCCACGAACATCTTAGCCAATCTCTTTGGCGTTCCCTCGGTGTTGTGATCCTTCTTCCAGTCAATCGCCATGGTATCGAGGATAGCGCCGAACATGAACTCGATGTCGTTTTTCATGGCCTTGCGTTCGGCTTCGCTGGTCACAACAACTTCGTTCGCCTTTGCTCTTACTGTGTCACTCATGCCGAAGTATTCCCGATGCGATTATAATTCGGGGTTGAGGGCAGTTCGGTGAGCCCTTCTTTCCATGCTCGAACGATCAGAGGATCGGGAACCCCGGCATTGAGGAAGCCTTGTGCGCGCAGGACTGTGGCGTGATCCGCGCCGGAGGGCGGGTAGGAGCCGTCATAAGCCGTATGGCTGTAGGCAAGAGCCTTCATGCAGCCCGGAAGCGTCTCAGCCAAGCGGATAGAGAGTTCCTTGTTTAGTTTCATCAACGGAGTAACGATCGTCATATAATCGACGCCAAGAGCCTCGTTAATCGTCGCTTGCTGCGCCAGAATGAACGAAAGGCGGCAATCGGGATAGTTCGCGTTGTCTGCTTCACAAACGCCGGTGACAATGATCTGGCAGTCATTGGCAACGGCATAATTGGCGGCAATGGTCAGGAAAAAGGCGTTGCGCATCGGGACAAAGGTTTTCTCTATCCGGTCGCCTATGATTTCTTCCATTTCATCGTGTGAGGTGTACTGCTCAAGTTCTGCAGTTGGATCGGTCAGGGGAGAAGTGCTTTGCAGAACATCTGGGATCGTGACGATGGTTTGTTTGACCTTTGCTTTTTCGCAGATCGTTGTTGCTGCATCGATTTCACGGCTGTGACGCTGCCCATAATCGAAGGTGATTGCCTCTACCTCGTCATATTCCCGCTTCGCCCAATACAGACAGGTCGTGCTATCCTGTCCCCCTGAAAACACCACTAATGCTTTTCTCATATCCCTTTATCCTTCCAATAGGCATTTGCTTCGTTAAGTAATCTGACTTGCCAATCTGAGGCACACGCCAGAAAGAAGTTCACATCGAGCTTGTTTTTAAGGTCGATCTGATATTTGGTCCACGACCGGCACGTCAAATGCTCGAGCGCGAACTCTCCCTTTCCTGAATTCTTCCAGTGGGCGGTTTGCGCCAAGAGAGTTGGGTCTATCCCGTAGCTTTCAATCAAGTTCATGATCTCGTCGGATGGTCGCTCTACAAAATCCTTTTTGCCTACAGGGATCCATCGACCATTGCGGTCATAGAGTTTCACCGATGCAAACCGTACAGCTGCAGCCCACGACGAGGAATCACACATGTACGGGCGATAGTGAGCGACGAAATCGCGTTGGTTATACCCGAGCCAATGAACTTTGCGGTCGCCAATGCGTTCCATGATGCCCTTGACGAAGCCCCGGTTATTCTTGGTGCCGACCAGACCACCCACCGCCAGAAGATCTGACGTTTCGTAATATCGGTCTACCATTTCAAGATTTTCGCCGCGTGTGAAGATGGGGACAGGGGTCAAGCCGCGGCTCCGCATAATCTCATAGTTCCGTAAACTGGCTTCGGGATCACCAATCACATCGAGAGAAAAGTAGCGCCACGGCTTGACAGGGAGGTCCTCAATAAACTTGCAATACTGGTCAACTGTGATCTCTGTTCCCTGCTTCCACGCGGTAAAGGCGCCGGAATCCAGAAGGAACTTAATATTTTTGTGCTGCAGAAGGTAATTGACGATGTTCTGGGACATGTACGAGTAGGAAACAAGGATATTCAACATCAAGTAAGCCTCACGCCTATTTCAAATTCTCCGATTAGAGCTTTGAGTTTTTCCCCAAATTCTTCCGCAACTGCTTTATCTGCTTCGATCTTGAAAATCTGCGTGATGCCATCGAGATTGGATTGTGTTTTCTCAACAAGGGAGAGATCCGAATTCCAGTCAAAATTTAAATCGGACTCGGTGAAGCCGATCTTGCTGATATCGAAATCCATCTGCTTTAGATCCTCGATCTCCTGCTCTAACATATCGATGTCCCAATGTGCCAGATCAGCAATTTTGTTGATACTCAGGCGGAAGGCTTTGATCTGGGCCTCGGTGAGATCAGCAACGACGATCGTCGGGACTTCTTCCATAAACAGGCTCTTGGCAGCCTTCAGGCGCAAGTGACCGTCAATAATTGTATTGTCAGCCTGAAGGAGGATTGGCACCCGAAAACCAAACTCCTCGATAGCGGCGGCCGTTTTCTCGATAGCATGATCATTTATTCGCGGGTTATGGTCGTAAGCGAGTAATTCTTTGACCTTACGGTATTGAATTTTATGCTTCATTTAGCTTAGTCCTCTGACGTTCTTTGCATAAGTTTCTTGTATTCTCGCGCTGCCTCTTCTTCTGATTTGACTTCAAGATTAACGTGGGCTGAAACGCCGTTCGTGGTGACATCAGCGCGGGTTGTCCATTTGAACCGATTGTGCATATTGAATTGCCAGACAGTCGGCTGAATTGGGACCTTGCCCATAGCGCCAGCCCTTCCGAGCTTTGTCCACCAAGCTTCTGATAAGGTTCGGCCTCGCTCGTAGGCTTCACCGAATTCCTTATGTTCTTTCACCCAATTATGAAAACATTGTTTTGTGATACCGAGTGCAGCCGAGACTTCAGCGATGCTTTCACCGTTGATAAACATGTCCGGTAATTCGTCGCAGATATCTTCGTTATATTTGTAATTATGCTTCTTTTCAATTTCGGTCATGCGGCCTCTCAAAATCAACAAAAACAGTGACTTCCATAAACGGAGTAAAGTTTTCGTATATATTTTATATCACTTATTCCATAGAATTCAGTAATTCTACTATCTCGAAAGATGACACGATACATTGATTTTTTGTATCATAAACGTGAGTTTTCTTGACATCTATCAGGAGTGCAAAGCGTGAGAGGTTTTCATCAGTTACGTTAGATCTGACCTCGATTGTTCTACGTTTTCCGCGTCCTGTAACGGGTGTTTCCTGCGCTTTACTCGACATACTACTATCCTCGTTCTACCTGCGCAGAGAATGGCGTCCGAAGATCAATCTGTCAACTCAAGGGGAATTTATCAAGGATAGCCTCACGGCGACGCATACGCTCGTTAAATCCATCCTGCATCGATGAGGGGATCAGGTAGGAAATCGGCTCACCTGTTTTCCAGTGTTCCCCATGAACTTCCTGACCAGTTCCGCAAGCGGCATGCTGACGGTGAAATAAATCATTGGTGTTTTGAATATGGTCCAGTTCGGTGAAATTAGGAAGCTGACCATGTTTAGCGATAAATTCCCACATTCCCAGACCATAACCGCCGTTCAGGGCTTCCCGACATTCAGGTGTAGAATGCATATGCTGATTTGCTTTACCGGCATAAGGCCATTGTCCCGGGTCGCGGAATATCTCGACTGTTTTTGT
>PIVQ01000059.1 GCA_003354055.1 Desulfobacteraceae bacterium
AATCATAGCGTTAGAGAAAGATGCGATCCTATTGAAGCAAACCGAGAAGGCGCTGAAAGACAGAGAGGAATTTCTTGAAACGGTAATTAACAATATCCCCCACCAGATTTTTTGGAAAGATAAAAACCTTGATTATCTGGGCTGTAACAAACGGTTTTCCATTGTTGTCGGCTTAAACGCCACCAGAAACATCAAAGGTATGACTGATTATGACTTCAACAGAGATAAAACCCATGCAGAGTCCTACAGGGAATGGGATAGACAGATAATTGACTCCCAAAAAGCAGTATTGGACCTTGAAGAAAATTATCATGATAACGACGGCAATGAAGGAACGGTACTCACAAGCAAAGTCCCTGTATATGATGATGAGGGAAACTGTATCTGCATTGTTGGCATATGTACCGACATCACCAAGCGGAAACAGGTAGAAAATAAGCTAAAAGAAGCACTTGAAAACGTGAAAACATTAACCGGTTTACTCCCTATCTGTAGCGCATGCAAAAAAATCCGTGATGATAAAGGCTATTGGAACAATTTAGAATCGTATATTCAAGAGAACTCTGATGTTTCCTTCAGTCATGGTATGTGCACAGAATGCTCTGATGAACTATATGGAAGTGAAGACTGGTACATCGAAATGAAAAAAAAAAAATATTAATAGGTCTCCATTTTTTCCATCATCTTCATGGCGATCTCACTACGGACGCCGACTTAGCAAATGACAATATAGAGTTTATTTTTATCCAGACCAAACAGGTCCTCCTTAAAGGACGGTGGAGGGAAAAAAAGATACACTTTTATTTTTACAATTTGCTATAGATCAAATGTATTGAATTCGGCACTTAGGGGCGGTCAGGCCGGTGGTCGTTTCCCAAAACAAATCCTATTTAAACGTATTGCTCTGATTCCGGGCGATATCAATCTTGACCAAAAGCCCATAAGTATTGTATTTTAGATGGTTATGAATTTTTTTAAAAATAAATACGATATAATCGTAATCGGTGCCGGTCATGCCGGCTGTGAAGCGGCCCTGGCAGGGGCAAGAATGGGGTGTGAGACCCTGCTGCTGACCATTGATATGGATAAGATTGCCGCTATGCCCTGCAGTCCTTCCATCGGCGGTATGGCCAAGGGACAGCTGGTTAAGGAAATTGATGCCCTTGGCGGGCAGATGGCAAAGGTTACGGATTCCTCAGCGATCCAGTACCGGACCCTGAACACCCGGAAAGGTCCGGCTGTGCATTCCACCCGGACTCAGAATGATAAAAACATGTACTCCCGCAATATGAAGGCAATTGTGGAGAAAACAGCCAACCTGGATCTGAAGCAGGCCATGGTTGAGACGCTCATCATGGAAAACAATGAGGTGCGGGGTATTGTAGATCAGACCGGGTGTGAATATTTTGCCCCCTGTGTGATCATCACCACAGGCACATTTTTGCGGGGGACCGTCCATATCGGGGCATCAATGATTCAGGCAGGAAGGGCCGGGGAATTTGCCTCTGTGGGACTTGCCAAAAGCCTGGAAGAAATCGGCCTGACCATGGGTCGGATGAAAACAGGTACCCCTCCAAGACTCCATGCAGACAGCATTGATTTTTCTAAATTCGACATTCACGGGTCGGAGGAGGCGCCAAAGCCCTTTTCCTACAGTACCCTTGAGATTACCACCCCCATGGTGCCAAGTTTTATGGGGAAGACCAATCTCGGCACCCATGAAATCATCCGAAAGAACCTGAAGTACTCCGCCTTGTACGGCGGTCATATCAAGGGCCAGTCCGCCCGGTACTGCCCGTCCTTTGAAGATAAAATTGTTAAATTCCCGGAACGGGAGAGCCACCATGTGATCCTGGAGTATGAGGGCATTGATTCAAAAGAGATTTATGCTTCGGGTCTTGGCAACAGCCTGCCCGTGGAGATTCAATACCAGGTAGTCCGGTCGGTGCTGGGGCTTGAACAGGCCCAGATCATGCGGCCGGCCTATGCAATAGAATACGATTATGTCAATCCCCTGGAGCTGACACCTGGCCTTGAAACCAAGAGGGTGCGGGGGTTGTTTCTGGCCGGACAGATCAACGGCACCTCGGGATATGAGGAAGCCGGGGCACAAGGGCTCTGGGCAGGAGTCAACGCAGGAGCAAGGGTTCAGAACCTTCCGCCTTTTGTTCTGGACCGGTCCCAGGCTTATATGGGGGTGATGGTGGATGACCTGGTCACCCGGGGTACCAAAGAGCCTTACCGGATGTTCACTTCAAGAGCGGAATACCGCCTCTTGCTGCGGGAGGACAATGCCGACCTTCGCCTGGCGCAAATTGCTTTTGAATACGGGCTGATCAACCGGGAAGCACTGGAATTTACAAGAGAGATCCAGGCCCAGACAGCCGTGGAAATAGACAGGATCAAACATGCTGTGGTCAAACCAACCGAGACTACCAATGCATTCTTAAAACAGCATAAGGCCAATCCCATTACCAACGGGGTCAAGCTGGACCAATTGCTCAAGCGGGCAGAGCTGAACTACGACCTGCTCCAGGAGATTTCCCCGATACCGGAACCAATTCATAAACGTTCCACTCAACAGGTGGAAATTGAAATCAAATACGAAGGCTATATCCAGAGGCAGTATAATGAGATCAAAAAATTCAGGGATCTGGAAAAGATAAAGATTCCTGAAGGATTCTCCTTTGACGCGGCCCACGGCCTGTCCAACGAGCTCCGGGAAAAAATGAATCTTATCATGCCGGCCTCTTTGGGGCAGGCCTCCAGGATCGATGGAATGACACCGGCTGCCATCTCAGTCCTCATGGTTGCCATTACCGCCTTTCACAAGAACAAAAACCCTTGACTTGAGCGGGTTGGCGCTTATCATTTATTTCACAAATATTTAGAATAATTCAATTTAACTTTATTTACGGGATATATAGCAACAATGGCTGATGATTATTATAAAATTTTAGGGATTACCAAGCCCTCCTCTGCTTCAGAGATAAAAAAAGCCTACCGGAAACTGGCTCTAAAATATCATCCGGACAAGACCAAAGGCGACAAGCTTCTTGAAGACAAATTCAAAAAGATTTCCGAGGCCTATGCGGTCTTAAGCGATCCTGAAAAGAAAACTCAATACGACACTTACGGATCTGCCGATTTCTCGCAGCGGTTTTCCCAGGAAGATATTTTCAGAAATTTTGACCTTGGCGATATTCTCAAGGAATTCGGATTCGGCGGAGGCGGACGCGGACGCGGCGGTGGATTTAGCCAGGGCGGTGCCAATTTCGGCCGCGGGGGCGGGGGCGGCAACCCATTCTCCCAGAACATGGGCGGCGGTGGCGGCTGAGGTAGCCGTCAAGCCCCGGTTCGGGGCAAAGACCTTCAATATGAAATTCCGCTGACCATAGAGGAACTGATCAACGGCACTAAAAAAACGATTACCATCAACCAGGGCGGTCAGGCCAAGGCCATTGAAGTAAAGATTCCCAAAGGCTTAACTCATGGTAAGAAAATACGCCTGACAGGCAAAGGCGAACCCAGCCCCAACGGCGGACCTGTGGGCAATCTCTATATCAAATCGTCTCTCACCCTGCCCCAGGGCATAACTATAGAAGACAACAATATTTCCATGACCCAAGAGGTGAAGCTGACCCAGGCCCTGATAGGAGACAAAATCCAGGTAACCACACCCGGGGAAAAAACCTTTAATCTGACCCTGCCGCCAGGGACCAGTCATAAGGCCAAAATGCGGATACCGGGCCAGGGGATTCCTCATATGAAAGGAAATGGTTGCGGAGATCTTTATGTTGTGATTAATATAACAATGCCCAAGGCATTGGACCAGCAGCAGACTGAACTGATCAACGAACTCAAAAAGACAGGATTATAACCAAAGATGCCTGAATTCATCCCCATGATTTCCGAAGAGGAGATCAAAGAACAGACCCGGAAAATCGGGGAACAGATTGCCGAAGACTATAAAGGCCAGGACCTTGTGCTGGTCGGGGTTCTCAAGGGATCGTTTGTTTTCCTGGCAGACCTGACCCGTCAGATCTCCATCGACCATGAAATTGATCTTGTGGGCGCCTCTTCATACGAAGGAACTTCCTCCACCGGCCAGATCGTTTTTACCAAGCAACCGGATCTGGAACTGGAAGGACGGGATGTGCTTCTGGTGGAAGACATCGTGGATACCGGCCAAACCCTGTCAAAAATAGTTGAATTTGTCCAATTGCTGAATCCGCGGTCCATTAAAATATGTACCCTGATCGATAAACATGAACGCCGGGAAATAGAACTTAAGGTGGATTATTCATGTTTTTCCCTTAATAAAGGGTTTATCGTGGGCTATGGACTGGATTACAATGAAAAATACAGAAACCTACCTGCAATCTTTGATTTAAAATTATAAGATAAGGGGATGCGCAATGATTATCACCTGTGAGGAATGCTCAACTCGATTTAACCTTGATGATTCCCTGATCCAGCCGAAAGGCACCAAGGTAAGGTGCAGCCAGTGTAAACATGTTTTCACGGCATTTGCCGAACCTGCCCAAACGCCTGCGCCTTCAGGGATACCTGTACCCGCTGAGATCTCCGATTCCACTGAGATACCCGTACCCACTGAAACTCCCGATCTTGAATTTGATGATCCAGGACCTTCTTCACAGACCTCAGAAGACAATTTTGACGATATCTCCTTTGACGAACCTGAATTATCAGGTGATGCAGACCTGGATATCCCGGATGCCGAAGATACGGATCTCGACAGCCAGGATATTGATTTTGATTCGGATGAATTTGACCAGAATATGGACTTGGGTCTGGATATGGATGAAGACCCTGGCGAAGATATGGATCTTTCTGAGCCGGATGCCGTAGGATCAGACCCTGAAATGGAAATGCCTGAACCTGAAGAATCAGAGGCAATGGATTTCGACTTTGATGAAACAGATATTTCCTTTGAAGAAGATGACATTGAATTTGAATCCGAAGATCTGGGTTTTGAAGACACACTTGCAGCTCTGGATTCCTTGGAATCGGGTGAATCAGAGTCGGACGACATTGAAACCGGCATCCTGGAAGTTGATGCCATGGAAACCGTTGAAATGGAATCAGATACTGACCTTCAAAATCTGGAAATGGAAACAGATGAGCTCCAGAATGATGAAATTGAAATAGACCTCCCGGATCCGGGTCTGGAAATGGAAGAAACAGAACCGGATCCTGATGATATTCAATTTGACGAACCCGAAGAAATCGACTTTGATGAACCAGCCTTTGAAGAGTCCGAGTCGGCATTCCCGGATCTTGATTTCGAGGAAGAGGATTCTGAAGTTGACGGAACCGCGGATATTGAAATTTCCTTTGATGATGATGAAGATGATGCCCCGGCCCTGGCTGACGTCCCGTTGAAAATGGAGTCCCAAGAGGAGGAACCGGCGGACGGACCAGCGGATATTGAATTTGAAGCAGAGGACCTGAGTTTTGAGGACGAGGGTATTGAATTTGAAGAAACAGATCTACCCACGGATGCGGTTGGAGATGAAGATGCAAAAGCCCTTAGTGAGATAGATTTCCAGGGTCTTGAAACTGAAGAGGCAGAAGCAACTATACCTGATCTGGAGCTTTCGTTTGAGGATGACCCGGATGCAGATCTGGTCTTTGAAGAAGATACAGGTGCTCCCCCACACCAAGACATAGATATGGAATCGGATGCAGTTCCCGCGCTGGAAATGGCCGCCTCCGAAGATGAAGACCTATCGTTTCCGGAACTTGATGATTTTGAGACCGAAGCCGGCAAGGAAACAGAGGAGGACGGGCTTGATCTTTCATTTGATGAAACTGACATTGATGTACCGCTTGACCCGTTTGAGGAAGATGATACGGATTTTCAGGACAGTCTTGATGCCGAGTTGGAAGATGACAAATTTTCAGGATATGATACGGTCCTGGATCAGGAGGTGGAACCTGGTCAAGAGCTTCCTGATTTTGACCGGGAGCTCAAAGACGAGCCTTTCCCCGGACAGGAAATAAAAGCGCCTCCCCCTCTTCCTCCGGAACTGCACCCGGCCCAGGAAACACCATCCCCGGCTTCGGAAAGCGCGCTGATTGATCCGCTGCCGGACAAAGATGTGCGGAAAAGAAGAGCCCGGCAGAAAAAATCAGCCATTGGCACCCCGATCAAAGTATTGTTCCTGCTCTTTTTGTTGGTGATGGCTGCTTATGCGGCCAGTCTCCGGTTCGGGTACCCCATACCCTTTTTGTCTGATCTTAAAATCCCTTATCTGACAGAGGCGTTTAAACCCGAGCCACCGCCTAAACCGGTGCTAACGCCAGTACCCAATGAGGTCAGCATCAACGGCAGATTTGTATCCAATGAAACGGCCGGAGAACTGTTCATTGTCACCGGTAAAGTTGATAATCCCTCTGATATTGACTACAGCCACATCCGGGTCAAAGGCACTTTGATTACAAAAGACAAGGCCAAAGCAACCGACCAGATCATCTATTGCGGCAATATCATTTCCGAAGAGATGTTAAGTTCAGGCAATATTTCAGATATCAGCAAACTATTGACAGTAAAAGAGGGACTTTCGAAGACCAATGTAAATATCAAGCCCGGCAAGTCGGTACAGTTTATGCTGGTTTTCTCCGACCTGCCTGAAAACCTGGCCAATTTCACCGTGGAAATCATGGATTTCCAGCCCGGAGCCAAAAAATAATAAAATAGTGGTTGACACCTGCGGAAATGCTGTGCTATTGTTCTCGGGTTTTTGGCGACGTAGCTCAGTTGGTTAGAGCATGCGGCTCATATCCGCAGAGTCCGGAGTTCAAATCTCTGCGTCGCTACCAAAAATATACAAGGGCCCCTCAAAGCAATTTGAGGGGCTTTTTTTATGGCCTGCTTGATTCTTTTGATTCAGACACAAGTTTATGGTAGAGTTTAAAAGTTAATTTAATGATTTACAAATCCCAGGAGTGCCTATGACCGGTGTTTATGAAATCTATGTAAAAGATCACTTTGCCGCTGCCCATGCATTAAGGGGATATGACGGCAATTGTGCTAAAATGCACGGCCATAACTGGATTGTGGAAGCCTATATTCAATGTACCAAGCTGAACCAGCTGGGAATCGGTATAGATTTTCGGGATGTTAAAGTCATTGTCAAGGATGTATTGAGCAAGCTGGACCATACCAACCTGAACGAGATCATGGAATTCGGCAGCATCAATCCGACGTCTGAGAACCTGGCCAAATTTATCTATACGGAGCTGTCAAGACGGCTGAATACCGACCATATCAAAGTAACAAAAATCATGGTCTTTGAGAGCCCTGGCTGCGGCTCGTCCTACCAGGAGGTTTAAGTGTCTCTGGACATTTGTGAAATTTTCTACAGTCTTCAGGGAGAATCCACCTTTGCCGGCCTGCCCTGCGTGTTTGTCAGGCTGTCAGGATGCAATCTTTCCTGTGCCTGGTGCGACACCCCCTATGCCAGAACAGAAATCCAGACCCTGTCTCTGGAGGCCATTATCGACCAGGTGGCGTCTTTTGACTGCACCCTGGTGGAAATCACCGGTGGAGAACCCCTGCTGCAGGACCAGACCCCAGAGTTGGTCACAAGACTTCTATCAAAAGGCTATGATGTGCTTTTGGAGACCAACGGCAGCCTCAGCATTGAACCGGTTGATCCGGCATGTATCCGGATTATGGATATAAAATGCCCATCCAGCAATGCAGAAGATTCCTTTAAAGAAGAGAATTTTGATCATCTGGCCCCAAGTGATGAGATCAAATTTGTCATTGGGTCCCGCACGGATTATGAATTTGCCAGGGAGATTATCCGCGGCCGCCTGGCAGACCATCCCAACCGGAAGATACACCTGTCCCCGGTATTCGGTCAAATTCCCCCTGAGCGCATGGCTGCCTGGATCCTGGAAGACAATCTCCATGCCCGCCTCTCCCTTCAACAGCACAAATTGATCTGGAATCCGGAACAAAGAGGAGTATAAAATTTCATGACAAAAAAAAAAGCTGTGGTGCTGTCCAGCGGAGGCATTGATTCAACCACGGCCATGGCCATGGCCAAAGACACGGGATACGAAGTTTACAGCCTGAGCTTCAGGTACGGCCAGCGCCATTCAGTAGAACTTACCTGCGCTGTAAAAGTTGCCCGCCACCTTAAGGCAACCGATCATAAAATCGTTGATATTGACCTGCGGCAATTTGGGGGATCTGCTCTGACAGATGACATCGCTGTGCCCAAACACTGTGATGTGAATGATATTGACCAGGACGAGATCCCCATCACCTATGTGCCTGCACGGAACACCATCTTTTTATCCTATGCAATGGCCTGGGCTGAAGTACTCAAGGCGGAAGCCATCTTTATCGGGGTCACAGCGGTTGATTTTTCCGGCTATCCCGACTGCCGGCCTGAATTTATCAATGCCTTTCAGACCATGGCCAATCTGGCCACCAAGACGGGGGTGACCGGCGAGGCCGTGCTCTCCGTTGAAACCCCTTTGATCCAAATGTCCAAATCACAGATCATTACCACAGGCCACAAACTCGGGGTGGATTACGGCCTGACTATTTCCTGCTATGATCCTGATGACCAGGGCAGATCCTGCGGCCATTGCGATTCCTGCCTTCACAGAATAAAAGGCTTTAAAGAGGCCGGCATTCCCGATCCCACACCGTATCAATAAGTGCCCCTTTAGGGCTGCCCTGCACGGAGTTGGCGACCTAGTACCCATATGCCTTGTCCCCGGCAACTATCCCCGAGCAGCTTGACTTGTGCACTATTTTCTTTAATAATAAAAAGACCTTCAGGCAGCCCGACACCTGAAACCATAAATAGTTAATTAACAATTCGTAAATGCCGGAAACCGCGGAGAGAAATGAAGCGATTACTCATATGTATTGTTTTCTGTTCTTTTTTTATCCAGCACACCTCTGCATTGTCGCGGGAAATAAAAAGTATCCACTTGGTCTGCGACCTTTGGCCGGGGTATACAAACCAGGATGGCACCGGGGCCTATTGGGAAGTGGTGAAGGCTGTTTTTGAACCTGCAGGGATTGTGGTGACAGCACGAACAATGCCCTGGAAAAGGGCTGAAATGATGGTTACACATCAGATGGCAGATGCCATTGTGGGAGACTATTATTCCCCTGAACTGGATGAAAAAACCCATCTATACCCCCAATGGCATATCAGCGTGGAAGACCCCATTGTCGTCATTTTCAAACAGGGACGTTTTCCCCAATGGTCAACCCAAGGCGTTCTATGCTTTGATGGGCAAACCGTGGGATGGATCAGGGGATATGGTTTTGATTCCCAAAAATGGTGGCCTGTCAACGCTGAGATCCATGAAGTCACCACCGTCCATGCCGGGCTTGAAATGCTTCTCAGGGACCGATTGGATGCCTTGGTTGATTACCGGTCCACGATCATAGCAGAAAGTAAAAAAACAGGACTTGATATCACCACATACGAGATTAAAACGGTTAAACAGGGAGAAAAACTCTTTTTAAAATTTTCAAATACCCCCCGATCCAGAGATCTGATTCATATATTTGATCAACGAATGGAAAAACTATCAGCATCGGGAGCCATTGAAGAAATATATGAAAAATGGGGACACCCACCTGAAAAATTTGGCAAAAAACGCTATAATTCCCGATAAATTTCAAGATCCGATCTTTTATTTAAAACACCCCGACCGCGATCCTTTTTGAACGCGGCCGGTATTATTGCTCCGAATTGGACTGGCTGATCTCCCTTTCATGGATACCGATGAGATATAAAAGTCCGTCAAGCCCCATGGTGGAGATGGCATTGGCAGCCTTTTCCCTGACCACGGGCTTGGCATTAAAGGCCACCCCAAGGCCTGCAATGGAAATCATGGGCAGATCATTGGCCCCGTCTCCCACGGCAATGGTCTGCTGGATGGAGAGCTTTTCCCTCTGGGCAATTTCCCTGAGCAGGATAGCTTTACGTTCTCCATCCACAATATCACCGGTGACTTCGCCTGTAACCTTCCCATCTTCGATTTCCAGCTCATTTGCATAGGCGTAGTCAAACCCCAGTTTATCCTTGAGATACTCCCCGACAAAGGTAAATCCGCCGGAAAGGATTCCTAACTTGTACCCAAGGCCTTTAAGGGTTCTGACCACCAGATCCGCCCCTTCGGTCAGGGGCAGTTTTTCAGCAAGCCCCTGGATCTGTTCCTCCCTTAACCCTTTTAGCAGGGCTACCCTGCGGCGAAAACTTTCCTTGAAATCAATTTCACCCCGCATGGCGGATTCCGTTATCTCATCGACTTCTTTGCCAACCCCTGCCAGCTTGGCCAATTCTACAATGACCTCAGCCTGGATCAGGGTGGAGTCCATATCAAAGACCACCAGCTTCCTGTTTTTCCGGTAGATATTGTCCACATGAAATGAGATATCAATGCCCTGGGTCTGGGAAATCCGCATGAATTCCCCACGCATATCCGCAATATCTGTCGGTGTGCCGGATATGGAAAACTGAATACTGGCCTTTGGGCTTTTCTGGGAACTTCTCACAGATCTGCGGCCGGTAAGCCGGGTAATGGAGTCAATATTCAGATCATTGGCGGCAATGACCGAGGCTACAGATGAAATCTGCCGGGCGGTAATGGTTCTGCCCAGAATGGTTATGATCCGCCGTTGCTTGCCCTGGGCATGGACCCAGTTCTCGTAATTGTCATGGTCCACAGGCTTGATATCAACCGTCAGCCCCATGTTATGACCTTCAAAGAGCATATCCTTGAAAATCAGTGAAAAGTCCTGGGAACAGGGTATTTCTGCCAAAATCCCCAGGGAAATATGCTCATGGATCACGGCCTGACCGATATCCAGAATGGTTACACTATACTGGGCCAAAATGCCTGTGAACTTTGCATCCAGCCCCTTCCTGTCCCTGCCCGTTATATTTATGAGAACGATATCGCCCATGGGTTTCCTTATGCTTCACATTAAATTTTGTTTTTTATAGCCCTGACCGCTGAATATTGTAAAGCTTTTTCCTTGATTTAGAGTTAGAAATACCGAAACCTGGGAGCCCAGTACCGGGCCCCCTAAATCAACCGTGTTGTATTTTCCGTTGATACGACAACTACTTTCTGTCATACTACTCTAAATTGCCTTAAATTAAGGATTCAACAAGCCTCTGATGAAAACTTATTTCGCCTCGATATTAATTTTATTATACCTGACCTGCCCTGTTCTCGCAGACCAGCCCCTCACCATTGTCAGGGGGCAGAACTTCCCCCCGTATCATTTTATGGATAAAACCGGCCAGGAGACCGGATTTCTTATCGACATTATATTGCAGGTCAGCGCGTCCATGGATCTTTCTATCACCTTTGAACAATACCCCTGGTCCAGATGCCTCCGCATGGTGAAAACCGGAGAGGCAGACGCCATGATGAACCTGTTCAAAACAAAAGAACGTGTGACATTCATGTATTTTGCAGACAATGTTCTGGCCCGGGAGGTGAACCGGTTCTTCAAACTTAAAACCAATAAATTTACATTTACCGGCAATCTCACGCAGATGAAGGGTAAGCGACTGGGCACCATCCGGAACTATAGTTATGGAAAAGAATTTGATGCGTTCAGGCAGGAGTTGACCCTTCTTGAACTGGAAACGGAAAAGGCCCTGATCCTGAATCTCATCGGCCGGCGGTGCGATATCATTCTTGGCAATGAGATCGTTCTTCAATCCCTGTCCCAGGTTACCCGTGGAGGAGACGCCGTCGTGCCCACTGGAGCAGGCATCACCAATGATCCACTTTATATTGGATTTTCCAAGGCCAGGAAACATAAGACATTGGCTGAGCGGTTTTCCAAAGCATTAAAGAAATTCAAGGCCGGTCCCGGATACCGGGAAATCATAAAAAAATACAACCTCTGATCCAACGACTCAGGCATTCTCAGGTCCCAGTATCACCACATCGCCATGGTCACAATCAGCCTGCAGGGCTACCACCGGGCATTTGGCCTTGAGCAGAAAAAAAATCCTGGGATCCCTATCCAGGGTTTCAAAATTGCCCTGGCCCTTTGAAATGATGAGATCCGCCCGGTTAAAATTTTCGACAAATTCATCAGAACAATACTCAAGAAGGGTACCGGGAATCACAGCCCCGGAGTCAATCACCCGCACCATATCCGTCAGCCCCACAGCTACGGCATCGTCCATGGTGGCATCGTTCTGGATCGGCCCACCCCGGACCACATAGGTGATTTTTGAGCAATCCATCTCTTCCAGCAGGAGCTTGTCAAATACGATTTCACCTGCATTGTCTCCCAGCCAGAGAATATGGTCTGCCTTTCGGGCGGCCTCTTTGAACCGGTAGATACTGCCCCGTACGCGGGTCTCCAGGGCATGAGAGATGGTATCCATCACCTTTTCACGGCCGACAGTGGAGGCGGAGCCAAAATCAATAATGTTCCCGGCAATGGCCAGGCGGACGCCAATATCAAACCGGTTTTCTTTTCCGGCCTTTTCTTTCAGAGATGAGAGCCGAGGGTAGAGCTCCAGAGCCATGGCATTGTATTTTTCCTTTAAAGGCCCGTAGGGGTCCCAGACACCGGTAAGTTCGCCCACGGTTTCCCGGATAAACCTGGCCACCAGGGGCGGGGGCCAGTCCGGCGCAAGATTGGTCAGTTTGACCAGTACTTTTTTCAGGATCTTCAGTTGAAGTGCCTGATCTGATGTAGCAAGGCTTGCGACATCAAGCGCCCCCCTGGCAAGGCAGGGGTAACAGGCATTATTCATCTTCATTATTTCAGGCCTCGAATCAGTTTTTCCAGGGCAGAAGCTGTATTCAGGGCCGGATCTTCCAATACCTTTTCAAACAGATCGTGCTTGATTTCACCCACCTTCGGGCCGGGTGCAAGCCCCAATATTTCCTGGATCTCCCGTCCGGAAATCTCAAGATCGTTCATGCTGAAAGCAGTCTGTGAGGCGAGTTGTTCCCTTATTTTTTTTAGACGAATCCGAACCTGTGCCAGGGTATAGGGTGCCTTGGCCAGATTCCCCCGTTTATCGGCGATTCGCATCCGCAAAAAATCCTGATAGGAGAGATCCAGATCTGCCAGCATGGCCAGAAGCCTGCGCACCGCTTTAGGGGTGCTTTCTTCATTCAAAGGCCGCATATGTGCCCGGACCAGGGACAGGATATAGGCAATGTCCTTCTTGGAAAACCTGAGGCGTTCAAGGTCTGTTTCCAGGGCATCCATATGGGTCTCATGCCCCGGGAAAGTCAGTTGCCCGTTCTTTGATTGCGCAGCATCAAACTTCCCCACATCGTGAAGGTACCCGGTAAGCCGCAGCAACGGTTGCCGGGCAGGTAACGCATCCCCCACTATCAGGCAGTGTTCAAACACGGTTTCACCGTGATGGGGACCGCCGTCAAGGTCGCAGCACCGGTCCAGACTGGGAAAGATCAGGGCCAGAAGGCCGGTATGATAAAGTTGGGAAAAAAACTTTGAGGGCTTTTGCATGGCCATGGCTTTGACAATCTCTGTCCGGATCCGTTCCCCGGCTGCCCGGGTCAAAATTTCCTGTCTATGAGCTTGAATGGCTGCAAGAGAGTCCGGTTCAATATCGCTGTTATACCGGGCTGAAAATCTGCAGGCGCGGACCATGCGAATGGGATCTTCATTGATCCGGTCTTCAGGGCAGCGGGTAAACCGAATGATTTTGTCTGACAGATCCTTTTGGCCGTTGAACGGATCAACCAGAGCATGGGAAAAAGGATCCCAGGCCATGCTGTTGATGGTAAAATCCCGCATCCCCAGATCTGCCTCAAGAAAGTCTTTTTGCGCGTCCTCACTGCGGCAGGAGGCCACCTCCACTCCATTGATCAGACTGATTTCAAAGGTTCTGCCCACCTGGCGGATCTTCTGGTCGGAAAACAAACGTTTCACGATTACAGGGCCGGCATTGGTCAGGATATCTACATCACTGGGGTCCAGTCCCAACAGCATGTCACGGACAGCCCCGCCAACCACAAACCCTTCATATCCATTGATTCTCAGGGTATTCAGAATGGGTTGGACTATTGGCCATGAACCGCTGGAATCGTTGAAACAGCTTTTTGTCAGATCTATAGGGTCAGGCGCCATGGGAACTTTATTTATTGCCCCCATCTCTGGGTCAGCCTGTGTTCGGCACCCAGATGATCCATGATTCTGGCCACCACTGTATCCACAAGATCTTCCATGGTCTGGGGAGCGGTATAAAAAGCGGGAGACGGGGGTAAAATAACAGCCCCTGCCCGGACAGCCCGGGTCATGTTTTCCAGATGGATAAGCCCAAAAGGAGTTTCTCTGGGTACCAGGATCAGAGGACGTTTTTCTTTGAGAGTGACATCGCTTGACCGGGTAATCAGATTGTCTGCATAACCTGAGGCAATGGCAGACAGAGTTTTCATACTACAGGGCGCAACAGCCATTCCGTGATGAATAAAAGAACCGGATGCCGGGGCAGAGGCAATTTCATCCTGGTTAAAGGTTTCCACTCTGTGCAAAGAGGCCTGGTCCATCCCGTACCGGACCATAAAATTGATAAAAGACTCCTTGGGATCCATTCCCATTTCATGGGTCAACACTTTTTTTCCGGCATGGGAAAGGATCACCAGAACCCTGGCAGCGCTCTCTGCCAAGGCTTTGATCAGGCGGATGCCGTAAACGCTGCCTGACGCACCGCTGAGCGCCACGACATAGGTCTTATCTTTATTCATCATTTCAGGATTCACCGCAACAACACCTCCGTTAACACCCCGATGAAAAGCACCACGGATACGATGGAATTCATATGGAAGAAGGCCATATCGATCCGGCTCAGGTCACGGGGATTGACCAGGCGGTGCTCAATGATTAATAAAACGCCGATACCGGCCAGGAACACAAGGAATATCGGATGCATGTCAAATGAAAAAAACATGGCAACAAAAAATCCCATGGTCATAAAATGAAGCAGGGAAGAAACCTTCATGGCATTTTCAGGCCCCAAATTTGCCGGAAGGGAAAACAGTCCCTGTTCCCTATCAAAATCAATATCCTGGCAGGCATAGAGGATATCAAATCCGGCAATATAGGTCCAGAGGCTTGCCCCTAAAAAAACAATCCCAGGGGCCAGAGAATTTGTGATGGCTACCCAGGCTCCCACCGGAGCCAGAGCAATGGCAAACCCCAGATAAATGTGGCAATACTGGGTAAACCGTTTTGTATAGGAGTAGAAAAACAGGGCAAAAAGAACCGGGAAAGAGAGAATAAAACAAAGGAACGACAGCATGGCCGCAGAAAGGATAAAACCTAAGCTTGAGAGACCAACAAAAAACAACGCCTCTTTTTCCGACAAAACACCTGAGGGGATTTCCCTGATGGCGGTTCTGGGATTTTTTGCGTCAATGGCCGCATCCACGATCCGGTTAAAGCCCATGGCTGCAGAGCGGGCACCGACCATGGCCGTAAGGATCCAGAGAAGATCCCAGAGGGACGGTGTATGGACCTGCCATGCCAGGACCACGGCAGACAGGGCAAAGGGAAGGGCAAAAATAGTATGGGAAAACTTGATCATCTTGCCGTAATCCCGCGTTTTTTCCGTAAAGCGTTTTTTTGTTGCGTCTGTAGTCATCTTAATCCTGTATCGTGTTGAGCCGCGGGTCGGGCCGGTTTAGTAAATTCCATATACAGAAATCCCGCACCCGGGGCACAGCCCGTCGTCCTTTAAATTATTTTTAATACCATACCCGTGACGTTTTACCACAAGGTCTCCGCAGGCATGGCAGTATGTACTTTCCCTGGCACCGGGCACATTCCCTGTATACACATGATAAAGTCCGGCCTTTTCACCGATATCACAGGCCCTTTCCAGTGTTTCCACAGGGGTGGCGCTTATGTCCCGAAGTTTATACGCCGGGTGAAACCTGGACAGATGCCAGGGGGTCTGCCGCCCCAGATCCTCTGCAATAAAGGCTGCCATCCGGGCCAATTCATCCGGATCATCGTTGAGTCCTGGGATGATCAGGGTGGTGACCTCCACCATGATTCCCTTTTTCTTCATCAGACGCAAGGTCTCTTTGACAGGTTCAAGTTTGGCATTGCATAGCTTCTTATAGAAATCATCGTTATAGGCCTTGAGGTCCACATTGGCTGCATCCAGAGTATCCCCAACCATCTCAATCAGTTCGGGGCTCATGAATCCGTTGGTCACAAATATATTGTACAGTCCCTTTGCTTTTGCAAGCCTTGCCGTATCCAGAGCCAACTCAAAAAACACCGAGGGTTCGGTATAGGTATAGGAGATACTCTCACACCCACGGTTCTTGGCCTGATCCACAATTTGGGCAGGAGTGAATCCCTGGCCTTGGAGACTGGGCCTACCCGAATCCGGGTCCCCGACCTGGGCAATATCCGCATTCTGACAAAACCTGCAGCGAAGGTTACACCCCATGGTGGCAATGGAAAAAGAGGTGGATCCGGGTTTAAAATGAAAAATGGGCTTTTTCTCTATGGGATCCACACTGGCGGCCACTACCCGGTCATAAACCAAAGAAACCAGGGTGCCGTCCCGGTTTTCCCGAACTTTGCAACGACCTGTTTTTCCGGGGTTTATTTTGCAATAGTGGTTGCAGGCCAGGCATTTTACCCGATTGTCGCCCAAAGACTCAAAGAGATACGCCTCTTTCATTCTTCCACCCTCATTCCTGTGACAAGACCTGTGGCCGGCTTGTAAATCTTTCGTTTACTGATCTTCAGGGCCAGGGGCCGGGTTCTGAATTTGGGTACCGGCTTTATCCGGATGCCGATGAAGGTGCCGCAATAGGATTTTTGTACCAGGCTAAAATTCTCCACCCGGGAAATCCAGGCGCCGGAAAGAAAAGGAAATTGTACGGTTGTTCGCCACTTCACCGGCACCCGCCCGAGAATGAATGAGAGCATCCTCTTCAATTCCCAGACAGAAAAAAAATGGGCGTGCGTATAGATATTCGAGAAGAAAAATCCCTTAAACCTTCTTGCCATGTTCAGGGGGGCATACCGGTTGAGCACACCGATCACCACCCGGTCTTTGGCCACCCGGCAGGCCTCTTCTATGGCCTTTGCCGGGCGGTCTGTAAATTCAAGACTGGTAAAGAGCAGAGCCGTGTCAAAGGCATTGTCGTCAAAGGGCAGGTCCTCGGCATGACCCCGGTGCAGGTCTACACGATTGCCAAGTTTTGACGCGGCCTTGTCCAGCATATAAGGAGATGGATCAATCCCGGTGAGACTTAAACCCTGATCCAGAAAAGGGATCAGACTTAAGCCGGTACCACAGCCGATATCCAGGAGCCGCTGGCCCTTTTGGGGATTGACAAGATCCTGGATCAACTTGATTTCAAGGTCAAGGCAATGCCTGTGCTTGCCCTTGTCGGGCCAGGCATCGCATTTACCTGCATCCTTGAAATCAAATACATACCCCATGATCAGGCAATAACCTCCTTGACTTTGGTCATCAGATCATCCACAGCAATAACTGCCGGAGAATCGTCCGGCAGTTCGACCAGGGAGCGCTGCTCCATGTCAAATTCCAGAAGATTACCGTCATCGGGAATGGTGGCAATAATGGGTACACCGATTCTTTCCACCTCATCCAGAAAGGCCTGGCTCAACTTCTCCGGAGCCCGGTTCACGATTATCCCTTTTTCTTTCACTTCCAGTTTGAGATCAGAAAGCATCTCATTGATCCTTCCTACGGCCCGCAACCCCCTGAGGGCATAGTCGGTTACCATGAGCAGAATATCCACCTTACCGCTGGTTCTCCGGCTCAAATGCTCCATACCGGCCTCGTTGTCCACCAGCAGGTACTTGTAATTACCTTCCAGTTCTTCTGCAAACCGATTCAGGATATTGTTGACCATGCAATAGCAGCCCTGGCCTTCCTGGCGTCCCATGACCAGCAGATCGTAGGATTTTTCCTCGATCAGCACCTGGTTCATGAGCATTTCAAGGTAAATTATCTTGTCCATACCCGACGGCACAGCCTGAGGATCTTTCATGAAATCCTCACGGATATCTCCGACGGTTTTTTCAATGTTCAGTCCAAGGGTCTCTCCCAGGTTGGAGTTGGGATCAGCATCAATGGCAAGAAGAGGGTCTGTCTGTTTTTTTGCAAAATATCTGGTTACCAGCGCGGAGACGGTTGTTTTTCCAACACCGCCTTTGCCGGCCATGGCAATTACTTTACTCATAGTCGCTCCAATACTTGAAGGTTAAATTCACGTCAATAACATAACGCAATCTATGAAAAAAGCAATTGATCTTGTGGAAAAAAAAGAGAAGAAAGGCCTTTATTTATGGTGCTTTTTATACCATTTGGTGTCTTTGTACAGGTCATGCATGCAATCCGGGCAGATCCCGTGGGTAAAGGTCAGCTCCGAATGGGCCTCCAGATAAGAATCCACCCGGTTCCAGAATCCTTCGTCATCCCGAATATTTTTACAATTGGCGCACATGGGCAAAAGCCCCCTGAGCAGCTTCACTTCAATATGGGTTCGTATCCGTGCCAGAAGCTCGGCAGAGTTAAAGGGTTTGGTCACATAGTCCACCCCGCCCACGTCAAACCCTTTGACCACATCCTCGGCATCGGTTTTGGCAGTCAGGAAAATAACCGGAATATGGCGGCTGTTGAACTCATTTTTTAATCTCTCGCATACCTCATACCCATCCATCTCCGGCATCATGATATCCAGAAGGATAAGATCGGGCTCATCTTTTTTTACAAAATTCAACGCCTGTTGGCCGCTCTGGGCCATGGCAACCTCATAACCGTTGTCAGACAGCAGTTTTCCTAAGAATTGAAGATTCGTGGGTTTATCATCAACCGCAAGAACCAAACTTTTTTTTACAACCATTACCATACTCCGGAACGATAGAAACTTAAGATGTTTGAATTGCAAGAACCTTTATTCAGCACAGCATAGGCGGATTTTATTCTCCTTGCAAGTTCTTTTCGCTACTTTTTCAAATATTAAAAAAAATATGCCGGCCTCAGAAAGAGAACTCTCCGTCTGCATGGATGACTGCAGGATCATTGGCATCTGTAACAGCAAAACACTGGTGACGGTCATTCTTGCAGCACCCGATCTTGATGCCATGGGTTCCCAGAGGGATTTCCCTGCCCAGCCGCAGTTTTAAGTGCAAAAGCCTGTCACTGGAAGGATCTGATGCTGAAAGGAGGCCGGAATACCCCAGGGTTTCAACCATTCCAGGATAGATGGTGTTATTGACATGGCCGTTAATATCAAAATCTCCATACCGCAGGTTAATGTCCATCCGGACATCGGGCATGACGACTTTTGGAGGCGTCCACTTGTACAACTCATCATCAAACTGAGTCCGTGGTTCTGACTCAAAAGCCGCGGCCATTTCCTCAGGCGCCCGGATCACCCTTTTTTTCCTGAAATCGTAAAAGACCCAGACTGAACTGGCTTGAACAGCAACGCCCGCATCTGACTCTATGGTATATTCCCTCAATCCCATGTATTGACGAAAAGACCTAGACCAGGTGGTCAGGGTAATTTCATCCCCCAGTACAGGATAATGTAATACCCGAACCTCCAGACGGTGAAGAAACCAGACCAGACCTTTTGGAAAGAGCTGATCCGGACCCGCTCCCACCTGGCTGGAATGGCGAATGGCCACATCCTGAAAAAGCCGGGCCATGGCTTCTATTCTCAGGGTTTTATCATGGGCAACATCAAAAAAATCAATCGTATGTTTTTGGGTAATCTTCATTAAGTGTCCTTGTGTGACCGAGCGGGATATGGTCACCAGAGGTGAACCTGACAAC
>PIVQ01000599.1 GCA_003354055.1 Desulfobacteraceae bacterium
CGGCATGACCGCACTTTTGGGTATGCTCAACTCCTGCAGTTCAAATATTGCGGTGGTAAATATTGATAATGGATTTGGTGCAGGCTACATGGCATCTTCCATCAACCATGTAGCGGCCCCATCCGGGAGCTGAGACACGCCCACTTAAAATTGCTGTCTTAGAGAAAGGGCATCCTTGTTTTTAGGATCGATGCGAAGCACCTGGCGCAGATAGTCATCTGCCTGGAGGACCTGCCGGTTGATGTAATAGATCCTGGCAATCTGAAGCTTGGCAGCAGTGTCACCCTTTTTGTGGGAATCAACCGTTCGAAAATACGACATTGCCTTTTCATAGTCGCCTGCCTCAAAATAGACCATTCCGGTTTTATACATGAGATCATAATTTGAGGGATTTTCCTTTAAGGATTGTTCCATCAAATTTGTGGCGAATTCAACTTCATTGTTTTCCTGGCAGATGTCTATAATTTTTTCTTTTATGATGGTGTTTCGTTTGGATTGGCCAACCACCTTGGAAAAAAGCTCAATGGCTTCCCCTTTATATCCACTGGCCAGCATGGTCTCGCCCAGTTGTATGGCAGTACCGAAATATTTTTTGCTCAACCCAAGAATTTCAAGATAGACCTTTGATGCCTTTTTATACTCTTTTCTTTTTATGTAGAGCCGTGCAAGGTTATCTCTTGAAATGGTGTCCTGACGATTCACTGAAATGGCCTTTTGAAGACATTTTTCACCGATTCCCGTTTTACCGATTTTAAAATGAAGCAGGCCTAATTTCCGCAAAATTCTTGAGGCAGACGGTTTGTGGCGCAAAGCTAAGCGAACCTGCTCAATGGCGCTTTCAAACTCCTCGGCCTCCTCAAATTCCCTTGCCTTTAGAATGTTTAAAGTGGCTTGGTCAGGATTATTTGCATTTTCAACAACCAGTCTTAGTTTTTTATCCAAAGCCGCCAAGGTCAGGGGTTTTAGCAGGTAGGCATCAATTTCTTGTTCTGCCACCTCTGATACGATGTCCCGTTCATTCTCCGCCGTGACCATGATCACAGGCATATCCCTGAGTATCTTATCTTGCCGAAGGCGGTTCAGCATCTCACTGCCGTTCATCACCGGCATATTCCAGTCAATGATGGCCAGATCACAAGGGGTTGTACCCAATACTTCCAGTCCAACCTTTCCGTTTTCGGCAAATCTGAGCATTTTACCTATGGTCAGGTTTCTTAACATTTTCCGTATGGTCAGACGCATGCTTTTCATATCATCGACCACAAGAATGGACATGTTTTCTAAGTCAATCATATTTTGGCTTCTCCCGTAAAGGCTGTAAGCTGACTTTCTATTTCGGCCAGGATCTGATCCGCCGATTCAATATTGCCCTGGCGGGACTGTTGCTCAAGGGTAAAAGCCGTTTGCCTTAACTGTTCGGCATTTACATTTGCAGCAGAGCCTTTCAAGGCATGGGCACAGGATCTTATGGTTTGGGCATCCTGATCCTGAACTGCCGTGGCAAGATTACCTATTAGTTCGGCAATTTCCTGAAAAAAGGATTCCAAAACCACCTGAACAAGTTCCTCGTCATTACCAAATCGCTCATTACATTTTTCCCGGTCAAACACCGGGGTCTGTCCCTTGGAGTCTACCGAATCTGCAATAACTTCAGGCTCAACAGATACTTTACCTTTTTGGTTGTTTTCCTCTTTGGCCAAGTGGCTATGAAGCATCCGGGCCAGAACATCCGGTTCAACCGGTTTTGAAATAAAATCATCCATACCTGCCTGAAAACATTTTTCACGGTCTTTTTCAAATGCATTTCCGGTCATTGCAATGATAGGGGTTTTTTCAAGGTCCTGGCTCTCTTCATGGTCACGAATCTGCCGTGTGGCCTCGTAACCGTCCATCACCGGCATCTGGCAATCCATGAGAATCAGATCAAAATGCTCGGCTTTAATCTTCTCCACTGCCAGGGCACCGTTTCGGGCTTCATCAGTCTTGTATCCCTGTTTGTTGATCAAGGCTTTGGCAGTAATCAAATTTGTTTCCATGTCATCAACAACCAGTATTTTGCAACATTGTTTTTTGCTTTCAGCCAATGTGAACCGCGTAATAATCGGATGTCCGTTGCAGGCATCATCCACAGACAGGGCAAACACCGCCCGGATGCAATCCGGTAAAATTCCCTCTTCCAGGGGCAGGCTGAGATAGGCTGCGAACCCAATTTCTTCAAAGGCTCTGGCATCCCCTTTTTGACCGACAGCCGTCACCAGGATGAGCTTGATCCGGCAGAAATCCTCATGAGATTGGATCTTTTTCCCAAGAGACCTGGCAAATTGATCGGACTCCTGAACTTCAGTTATAATAACATGAAACGGCTTGCCCTCATCTCTTGCCGATTCAAGTTTCTCAAAGGTCTCAATGTCATCTGCTGCAGCGTCAAAGCGTATTCCGCTGCTGGTCAGAGAAGCGCTCAGATGTCTTCCCGGTGCCTCGGCATCACTGATGACAAGCACCCTGCTCTTTCTTATGGGAATTGCTGTCAGATCAATGACCGCCTCACCAGGTGCCTGTTTAGCCAGGGGTAATTCAAACCAGAATGTTGACCCGATCATATCAATGCTGTCTGCACCGATTTTCCCTTCCATCTTTTCAACCATAAGTTTGGAAATGGACAGTCCCAACCCGGTTCCCCCGTATTGTTTGGTAATAGAGGCATCTGCCTGGACAAATGCAGAGAAAAGGCCCTCTAATGTCTCATCCTTGATACCGATCCCTGTATCATCAATACTGAAATACAGGCGGGCCTGTTCAGGTCCGTCTTCTTTAAGAGTAATCCCCAGACTCACAGAGCCGCTTTCGGTAAATTTGATGGCATTCCCTGTGAGATTTAAAATAACCTGGCGGATCCTTCCGATATCCCCTTTAAGCAGCTTGGGCACATCCGCATCAATAGTATAACTAAAATCGATTCCTTTTTGCCTGGCCTGAAGTTCAGGCAGCGAGACGATATCCTCTATGGCAATATCAAGGTCAAAGGGACGGATATCCAACTCTAGTTTTCCTGCCTCTATTTTGGACAGATCAAGGATATCATTTACAATGGACAAGAGAGCCCGGGCGCTGCTGTAGACGATATTTGAATGCTTGCGCTGTTCTTCATCCAGGTCCGAATCCAGAAGTACGTGCATCATACCGATGATTCCGTTCATCGGATTCCGGATTTCATGGCTCATATTGGCTAAAAATCTGTCCTTTACCTCAAGGGCGTTCTTTGCATCGTGGGATACCTTGTCCATACTTTCTTTAGATGCATTCATTGAGGCTTCCATCAGGCTCTGATCCTGTTGTCCTTTGTCAAACCAGATACTCAATCCCGCGCCAAAGGTACCAAGTACAACCATCAGAAAAAAGAGGCGGTACTCATTCAGATTCAGGACCCCCGGTCCATAGGCGGGTACCATATAAAAAAATGCCAGTACGGCGATAGCCAGACCATTGTATATAAAAAACACGGATTTGTTCGAACTGAATCCTGCCGCCACAGGAGTGAAAAAGAGTAATAATAAACCCGGACTGTAAAACCCGCCGGTCAGAAAGGAAAACCATGTGGCGTACCCAAGAAAAAGCAGGGTCAGTACCTGAGCCCATATCCCAGCCTTACCCTTTTCGCCTAAAATGAAATAGGCTGACCAGATACCTGCCACAACAGCTACACCAGGTAAAATTAAAGCCGTTGCCTTTGCATATAGGGCAAGACCTGTCAGAACGATTACGGTTCCGGACATCACAAGGGATAGCCGAGTATAAAGTTGTTTATCAGTCATGGTATCTTTCAAGACTGCCGGTTTGTTTTTGTATTAATATATAGGGATAGTATCATCATTTTTCGCCAATGAAAACACTATTGAAGTATAGACAAACACCAGTTTGATTGTCAAATCAATTTCTATATAGCCCAAATCATATACCGAATCATAAACAGTACACGATCATTAGATAAATTTAATTACTTGCGTTTGTAGTTTCTGCTTGACTTCTCCAAGATTAATATATAATAAATATTCTTTAGAAAGAGTAAATAAATTATGAAAAATACAATTATCCACAACCTACTAGTCCTTATTATCGTGGAGGTGATTATTCTCACCTCCGGGCGAAGGGGCTATTAGTGGCTTAAACTAAAGATAAACCGAAAAAAGCCGTTATCAGCCCCAAGAGGGTTGATAACGGCTTTTCTGGTTTTTAGGGAGACATTTTTTAAATCATGAGAAGCCATATTGCAACAAAAGGTGTAGCAAGAGCCCCTCACAGGGGGCTTTTGAAAGCGTTAGGGTATACGGATCGTGAGATTCGTCAGCCCCTCATCGGTATTGCCAACTCTGCCAATGAACTCATACCGGGGCATATGCACCTGGATACCATTGTGAACGCCGTTAAAGCCGGTGTCAGCATGGCAGGCGGGACTCCCATGGAATTTTCCACCATAGGGGTTTGTGACGGCATTGCCATGAACCACAAAGGCATGCACTACTCTCTGGCCTCCAGAGAGCTTATCGCAGACAGCATTGAGGTGACTGCCACGGC
>PIVQ01001426.1 GCA_003354055.1 Desulfobacteraceae bacterium
AGGTTCTGGTGGAACTAAGGTCTAAATCGAAAGATTCAATCTTCAATTTCGCCCCCTTTACATCCTACCGGCTGCTTCATCCTCATGAATCAGGGCCGAAAATATAGATCACCGGCAACATCCTTTGCTGCCGGACACCGAAACTGTACGAACGTACCAATCCCGGCTTTCACCAAACCTTTATTCAAGCAAATCCCATACCCCGGATGGCAGGCTATTGAATTCACAGGGAAACAATATTTTTAGGGTTCAGGCGGGTATGGATAATCCGGGCAATATCTGCCCGTTTGTTGCAAAATTTTCCGGCAGGTATACTTGGCTTTTACGAATTTATTTGCCTGCCTGACCTGTGTATTTGATCACCAGCCTTTCAAGGATTTCATGGGATTGGGCACCCACCAGACGGTCCAGCCCCATGAAGAAGGTAGGAACAGCCGTCACGCCTTTGGCTCTCGACAATTCCCAGTCCGCATCCACAGCATCCTGAAAACTTCGCTGCTCCAGAACAGCTTCACCTTCCTGGACATCCAAATCCACGGCTGAAATAAGGCTTAACAGGACACTTCGTTCGGCAAGATTCTCCCCCCGGACAAAATAGGATTTAAAAGCTTCATTGTGAAAGGCATGGCCCTTACCCCTGGTTTCAGCCCAAAGCCCCAGTTCCTGGGCAAGTCTGGAGTTATAGGTCATCTTCCGGTCGCCCATGGGTAGACCGAACTTGGCTGCCGTGGCCTGAAGCTTCGCCACCACAGCTTTAACATCCACAAGCATCCCCTTTTTCTTAAACAGATCTTCCAGACTCAACCCCTGGTCCGGTGTGTCCGGATGAAGTGGAAAGGCCCGCCATTTCACCTGGATATCATAGTCTTTCTCTAATTTTTCAATACTCCCGGTAATGAAATAACACCAGGGTCATACGTAATCGGAAAAAATTTCCAGCACTTGTTCTGAGGCCATGTTTCTCTCCCAAAATGGATCATTTTTTATTCGGTTGGCAATTCAGGTTAGGAATCGTTACAAAATAACTTGATCTAAATTATTTCCAAAACCCCTTAAATGGGTATTTTTACAAAAGACCCCAACTAGGTATTTTGAAAACAAAAGATCAAGTAATTTTGGAGCCGA
>PIVQ01000600.1 GCA_003354055.1 Desulfobacteraceae bacterium
AAATAAGCAAAAAAAAATGAAACTGTCACCCTAAAATAATTGAGCCCTTAATCTGTGTGAGATCGATTGAAAGTCTCTCACAAATTCACGCCATCAATTATTTTTAAAGGTACCAGTTTTAGTCTCAGAAAAAAATTTCTGGGCTCAACCCAAGAGCATCTGGATACAGTTATCAAAAAAAAAAATGAAAGAGATTTTTTCAACTGACTCTGGAATTTTTACTAAGATATCACTTGCATTGGTTATAAGCGTAGTGGCGGTTTTGACCTTGATTCATTTTCTTTATCTTGCAATAAGAAAACTATTATATAGTTTTTTTTTCAAAAAATGCAGGCTTCTCAAGTTATATCAATGACTTAAAGGGGAAGGCAACTAACAACATAACAGGAAATTACTATTTTAATACGATAATCGCCATGAACCTTGAAAGTCAGCTATCAGACAATGTGAAAAGTATTAAAAGATTAGCATTCTTGGGAGAAATTTTCTTTTTCTTTTCTTTTTTAAGCTGCCTATCAATAGGGCTGAAATATTATATAGATTTTGTAATAGGTATATTCTTTTTCATTCTCTTTATAATTATTTATTTTAAATCATATAAACATTATCTAAGTGACTACCTGCCTATTTTCATACAAGTTCAGACTTTAAAAAATGAAGATATCATAAGAAACCAAGAAGACATTCCATCATAAAAAAATAGACATCCTTGGAACTGGATATCATTTTTTAAATGGTTTGCAATCTCTCCAAACACAGGTTCTCGTTATAATCTTGGGGAGATCTGCCTTTTTAATAACACGGAAAAAACGCCTGTAACTCTTTCCGTTCCTATGATCGGTTATCTGGCTAAGCCAGTAAATTTTTTTAGCTTGATTTCTATAGAATGATTGTCAGTTCTGAAATTCAGAGGTAGAAGCTTTATTCGATTTTTACGGTGAAGACCTGGGGGACGGCATTGGTCATGACCAGGTTTCCGGGGATGTTGATATAGGCGTGGCGGGCGTAGACGACGGGTTTCAGATCTTTAGAGTCATTGACGGATCAGAAAAGAAAGCTACAAATCTCTTGTCAGGGAAAATTTACTAAGCGCACAAGTTGACAAACTTATAATATAAGGTTAGAGATAAGCTATGAGTCAGATCAAATGGAGGCCGAAAGCTTTAAAACAGCTCCGAAAGATCAAGCAGACCAGAGCCCGGGAAAAAATCTACGATGCCGTGGACGTGCTCAAGGATTTTCCCAACTGCCAGAATGTCAAAAAGATCAAAACAACTGATTTTTACCGGCTCAGGGTTGGGAACTGGCGGGTCATTTTCACGCCAGCGCTTGAAATAATCTTCATTGAAGAGGTAAAGAGAAGAAATGAACAAACCTACTAACGTGCAGATCATAGAGAAGAATGGGATTCCTGCCTTTGCGGTCATTCCCTATGACGAATATTTAAAGGCCTTTCCTGATGCTGACCAGTCAAACGAAACCATCCCCCATGAGGTGGTGGGTCTGGTTATCAAAAAAGGGTATACCCTGATCAAGGCCTGGCGGCTCCATCTGTGCCTGACCCAGAAAGCAGTGGCAGAAAAGGCCGGGATCACCCAGGCAGCCCTGTCCCAGATGGAGAGAACCGAACAGGAAAAACGGACTGCTACCCTTGAAAAACTGGCAGTGGCCATGGGGCTTTCCGTAGATCAGCTGAGGGATTAATACTTACTGATAGACACATCGGTAACATTCCAGCGATTCCCGCCATTGGTTTTCTCTTTGATCGAGAATCTTCCGGAACGATTATAATTTTTAATTACTGCCTGAACATACTCCACATAACCGTCTTCATCTTCAATACGTACAGACACCTTTAGAGATTGGCATTTCTCACCACCCTTTACAGATCCGGAAACGATTAATTTGCTGCTGAGTTTTGTGGCTGATATATGCATCGCGTAACCATCCACAGTCATGCGCTGGCCGAATTCAGCAAAAAGAATTCCAGGAAGAACCAATACAACAAGAATCAGAAAAACAACGGTACGTTTCAGCATACTCTCTCCTTTTGTATGTGTTGCTGGCCGATGATGAATGCCAAGAATGCCGGATCTTTGGCAGGCCTTTATGATTTTGATTTTTGATTTGTATTAAAAGAAATTGAATAAATCAAGCTGTTTTTCTCTGACAAATTCAAAGGTGGGGCAGATATTGATCCTGAAAATCTGCGTTCATCTGCGTCCCAATTGGGATTATTCGATTTTTACGGTGAAGACCTGGGGGATGGCGTTGGTCATGATTAGGTTTACGGGGATGTTTATGTAGGCGTGGCGGGCGTAGACTCCGGGTTTGAGGTCTTTTAAGTCCATGAAGGCGTAGATTTCATCTAAGACGGCTGTGTTGTCCAAGGCGTCCTGTGGGCCTTTGATTTCAATGGAAATGCCGTCAGGTTCAATGCTGACTCTTTTGGGGCTGTTATGAAGCCGGATGGGGATGGCGTCAATGGTTTTGGTTCCGAGCCGGGCCTGGATGGGAACCGTGACAATGAACATATTCTTGTCTGATGAGAAGAGTAGTGGATTTTCCAGGTCCAGGGGGACTTCCTTTTTAAATTCTTCATCTGCGCCGGTGAGATCAACCGGCTTGGTCTGCAGCCGGTCAATTTTGTTTATCAATGACTCAGCACCGGTGAGGGCAACCGTGGGCGGATCGCAGGCCGGTACCATAGCCCTGTGGCCTTTTTCAGGTTCTCCAATGTAGGGAACGGTTACCTTAAAGGTTTTTGTGATCTTTCTTTCCAGGCGGACGCTTAAATATGAGGGGCTGATGTCAAGAACGGTGATGGAGGGGGGCAGGGGAATCCGGGTTCTGTCAACGGGTAGAAGATAGTGGCCCGGTTCAATGGAGTCGGAATCTCCGGCCGGATCGAACTCAAGGTCTGTATACAGATCCGCCGGGTAGAGGATGGTCTCTTTGTTGAGCGCCTCTATCTTTCGGGGATCTCCCTTGATCCGAATTTCGATTTTATCCGTGTGGAAGTTGGTCAGTACCATATCATCCGGCACATTTGAAAAATCAACCGGCAGGAGCAGGTCTGTTTCCGTTGGTTCGACGGTGCAGCCCGAAAGCAAAAAAACAGATAAACATATCCCGGATATCCACACCAGGATATGTTTTAGATCAGGCATTTCTGATGGCGTCTATGATCTTGGTGAATGAAGAAACCGAGTCAACATCATGGACCCGGACAATGTGGGCTCCGTTCATCAGCGAGGCGGCCACGGCAGCCAGGGTTCCGTATTCGGTCCTGGGATCATCCGGTCCCGCCTCTTTTTTGGTGGTTTGGGTCAGGATATTCTGGATAAAAGACTTTCTGGACGGCCCCATGAGCACGGGAAATCCCATGGCAGCCAGTCGGTGCAGTTCTTTTATCAGAACCAGGTTGTGGGCAACGGTTTTTCCGAACCCGATTCCCGGATCCAGAATAATCTTATCTTTTGCAACTCCCCGGTCCATGGCAAAGGCCACCCGGTCTCCCAGATAGTCTGTGATTTCCCCCATAAGATCGTCGTAACTGGGGTTAAGCTGCATGGTTTCAGGGGTGCCTTTCATATGCATGAGAATGACGGGTGCGGCGGTTTCCGCCGCCAGATCCGCCATGGCAGGGTCTTTTTCAAAGGCGGATATATCGTTGATAATGGTAGCCCCGGCATCCAAAGCAGCCCGGGCCACAGATGATTTAACCGTGTCAATGGAGATGGGAACCTCAATCTCATTAGCCAGAGCCTCGATCACCGGAATGGTCCGGTCCATCTCTTCCTGCTCGGACACGGGTTCTGCAAAGGGCCTTGAGGATTCCCCACCGATATCAAGTATGCCGGCGCCGGCGGCAACCAGTTCCCGGCCCTGGGCCAGTGCGGCCGAAAGGCTGTTGAAACGGCCGCCGTCGGAAAAGGAATCCGGGGTGGTATTCAAGATGCCCATGATGCAGGCCTGGCTGCCCAGATCAAGACGAAAACGGCCGAACTCCAGCGTGAATGTTTTCATGGACAAAGTCTTTTCCTCTATTCTTTCTTTTCCGGATCCGTCGAATCAGTATCCGTCGAATCAGTATCCGTCGAATCTGTAGGGTCTGAGTCTTCCTCACTATCCTCAGATTTGGCTCCGGGGAACTCCAGGATATCACCGCTTTCCTCATCAGTATCAGCGTCATCAGCAGTATCAGCGTCTGCAGCTTCAGCAGCTTTTTTCTCAGCCAACTCTTCTTCTGTGGGCGGTTCCGGTGCGGTTCTCACGTTTTTGCGGCCAAAGAAATCAAAATCCGGCCGCAATTTCGCAATCAGATCATCCAGTTCCGGTCCCATGACGGTTTCTACTTCCATGAGCATATCTGTGAGGGCATGGAGGACATCGATATTCTCTTCCAGAAGCTTTTTGCCGGTAGCATAGGCCCGTTCTATCATTGTCGCCACCTCAGCATCAATCTTCTGGGCAGTGGCTTCGGAATAGCCCTTGGCCTGGGTCATCTCTCTGCCGATGAAGATATTGTCGTCGTGGTCTTCATAGGACAGGGGGGCAAGGGTATC
>PIVQ01000060.1 GCA_003354055.1 Desulfobacteraceae bacterium
TGGCATAAGGATAATGTGGATGCCCACGGCATTGCTACCCATTATGTGGGAAAGGAGGAGAACATGCTCCTTTTTCTGGCCAATAAACGGGCGGATATCATGATTGATGCGGTGGTGCCCACCAATTACCTGATTAAAAAGCATCGGCTGAACCAGAAGATTGTATTGACAAACTCCCAGTTCAGCCAGGCTTATTTCCATCTGCTTCTCAGTCGTAAATCAAAGTTTGCAGGCTGGATGGACCGCATTGATGCGGCTTTTGAAAAGGCCAGAAAAAGCGGTCGTATCCAGGCCATTGTTTCAAAGTACGAACGACTTGAATCCCAATAGTCTTAAGGGTATCGTTCTAATGATAGTATTCTTTTGCATACTCAGCATCATTATACATGGCTTCGCCGTAGAGCGGTTTGCCATAATTCCGGATGAGCGTCTGGCCTTTTTTTGATCCGATAAAATCAATAAATGCAGCAGCCTTGGGCTGGGCAGGTGTGGCATTGGCAGGTTGGCAGAGTCCGTGGTAGGTGTTGATCAGCATAGGATCTCCCTTGAACAATACTTTCAGGTTGCTTAAGGCTTTTTTACCAGCCACCCAGGTGGATGAGTCGGTCATGAAATAGCCGTTTACCGCATTGGCCTTTTTAAGGGTGGCCATCATGAAATCCTTGGTAATGATGTACCAGTCACCCCCGGGTGTCGTCTCGGCGGTTTTCCAGATCCGAAGTTCCTTTTTATTGGTGCCGGAATTGTCTCCCCTGGAGAGGAAATTGGCACCTGCTTTTGCAATTTTAGCATAGGCATCAGCCGCAGAGGTGGCAGAGGCAATACCGGCCGGATCGTTTTTCGGACCCACAATGTAGAATTCATTGGATCCGATCAGGGAACGTTTGATGGCCCAGCCGTCGGCCATGGCTTTTTTTTCAGCAGCCGGTGCATGTACCATGACCGCATCCACTTTTTTGTTATGCAGCAGCTTCAGGGATTTTCCAGATCCTGCCTTTACCCAGCACATGGTGGTATTATGTTCGGCATTAAAGGCATCTGCCAGTTCTTCAAGCAGGCCGAGTTCGCCGGGGCTGCCCGTGGCCAGGCGGAATACATGGTCAGAATTTCCATAGGTGGCTTTACAGTCTGCAGCAATGGCAGTGCCTCCTGCCATGAACACCAGAAGAAAAAGGGCGGTAACGATAGTGGCAACAGCGACAGCGTGGGATTTAAAATAACGCACGGGATATATCCTTTTTGTTTATATGTTATTAACAGGCCCTGAGGTTTTCCACAGGCAAATGTCCTTCCATAGTTGAGTGGGTTTGTTTTTGTCAATACTCAATTAAAAAATCAGGGCAATGATGCTAATAATAACCGTTTATAACCAAAAGCAACTTATTGGAAAATTAAATCGTAAGGAGATAATTCCTCGCATCAATATGCGATATCTGGTATGAGTTGATTATGATGAAATATTCTTATGTCGACTCCCCCATAGGTAAGTTGCTCCTTTACGGCGATCAGTGTCTGGAAGGCCTGGTGTTTCCCAAGGGAAAAACCCGCAAGGACCCTGATCCGGACTGGATCCTAGATCCAAATGCCTTTGATCCGGTAAAACAACAGTTGGATCTTTACTTTCAGGGGAAGCTGACCGGCTTTGATCTTAAGATGCGGTTCTCCGGCACTGATTTTCAGAAACAGGTCTGGCAGGAATTGATCCGGATTCCCTACGGTCAAACCATCAGCTATGGTGAACTGGCAGGACAGATCGGAAATCCAAAGGCCTCAAGAGCGGTGGGACTGGCCAATGGGAAAAATCCCATCCCCATCATCGTCCCCTGCCATAGGGTAATAGGGAAAAACGGTAAACTCACCGGGTTTGGGGGCGGACTTGAGGTAAAAGCATTTTTACTGGATCTGGAGCGGAATCATGGCTGAGAAGAGAATACAGCTGTTAACCGTTGTCGGAGTATTACTTTTCCTGGTGTTGCCGGTTCTTAGCTTTGCCGGCGAGAATCATTTTTATTTTGTTCAGATCACGGACACCCACCTTGGCATCCGAGAAAATGATGATAGGACCCGGAAAATCGTTAAGGCTGTTAACCGTCTGCCCATGGATATCGAATGTGTGGTTCATACCGGTGATGTTTACGATAGACGTATCCGGAGAAATGAAAAGGCCGTGGCAAAAGCGGTAAAGGTCTTTGAGGCCCTGAAGCCGCCCGTAATTTTTTTGCCGGGTAATAATGAGATCAATGTGTTCAAAAAAGATACCGAACAGGCCAGAGAACTCTGGAGCAGGCTCTTTGGTCCCCTGGTGGGAAGCCGGGACGTCCATGGGGTCAGGTTTGTCTTTGCCTATACCGATCCTCTTCGTGAAGGGTTGCCCATAGAAGGCTTTGACCCCTTTGAAGCGGTTTTAACTCAGATTCAAAAGTCCAACGGTTCTCCTGTTCTCCTTTTTCACCACGGTGCCAGTGTCCGGGATTTTTATGAAAACAAATTTCATGACGGATGGGAAAAAAACGTTCAGGCCAAATGGCTGGATCTGATCAACGGTCACAATGTCGTGGCCGTGATTACCGGTCATTTCCACAGAGATGAATTGCACTGGCTGGGTAAGGTGCCTCTGTATGTGTCAGGGCCGGTGGCGGAAAAATTCGGTCGTCAGGCGGGGTTTCGAATTTACGAATATACCAACGGCAGGATAGGCTATACTGCCCAATACCTGGATTAAACCATGCCCAAGGAGATCACACATTTTGCCCTGGCCCGGACCCTGGGCAAATGTGTGCCTGAAGCCTCCCTCTTTTATGATCCCATAATCCGGTATCCCAACCTCTTCTGCCTGGGGGCAGTTACCCCGGATATTCCCTTTTTCTATCTGGCAGGATCTGACCGGGAAAGGGTTCAGGCCTTAGCCAAGCCGTTTCACGGCGGCAATGCCCAAGTCCTTGTACCGGTACTTGAGTTTCTGGACAGGTTCAAAGACCAGGCGCCTGCCCTGGCCCTGGCAGCCGGGATGATCTGCCATATCCTGTCCGACACCCGGTTTCATCCCCTGGTCTATTATTATTCAGGCATGGACGGTCTCCATCACGGGGCCACAGGCCGCCACCGGCAGTTTGAAACCGCCATGGACCTTCATTTCTGGCATTTATACGGATGTGAGACTTCCCTATACCATGTTGTGAATACCGTTGAGATCGGACGACAGGCCCTGAATCAATATCTGGCAGCGCTGTTTCAGGTCAGTCCTCTGCCGGAGAGGGTGGTAAGCCGTGCCCTGAATTGGTTCATGGGGATGCAGCACCTGTTCAGATCCTCTGCCGTGCGCAAGACCATGGCGTTTTTGAAGTGCATTGCCATACCTGTGCCGGAAAAGGCCAGCGGAGTGGTTTATCCCTTTGACCGTCCCATGCACCTGCCCTTTTTCGCCGACACCATCCAATACCGGGACCCATGCACAGGCGAACGGATTAAAACAGATATATTAAGTATGGTTGATCAAACCGTTACATCGTGGAAGGCTGTCTTAGGTCTGATATCAGACCGGATCTTGTCAGGCAGGCCTTTAAACCCTATTTTATTGGATCCGAACCTGCCCTGCATCCGGCCGGATCTTTCTCCCAAGGCCTTTGGATTCTGGCACGGGCAGATCGATCTCATGCCCGATCTTTACCGGGGATATGCACCGCCCTTTTAACCCGATAACCCAGAAGACTTGTAGGAGGATTGTTGCAGATGAACAACAGCAGCCGAACAGACAAAAAACAGATTTTCGGATGGGTGATGTATGATTTTGCCAACTCTGCCTACACCACCCTGGTGGTCACCTTTATCTACGCCACCTATTTTGTTTCCGCCATTGCTCCGGACAAAATTTACGGCACTGTCCTCTGGTCCAGGGGGGTAACCATTACCGCCCTGCTGGTGGCCTTTTTATCTCCTCTGCTCGGGGCGATGGCTGACCAGGGGCACTTAAGAAAAGCCTTTTTGCTTGTCTCTACCGTGGTGGCCGTGATCGGTACTGCCATGCTCTACTTTATCATGCCCGGCCAGGTCTATCAGGCCCTGGTCTGGTTCATTCTTTCCAATGTGGCCTTTGAGCTGGGCATGGTGTTTTACAATGCCTTTCTACCGGATGTGTCCACCCCTGAAACCATCGGTCGTATCTCGGGAATCGGCTGGGGTGTCGGGTATATCGGGGGCCTTGCCGCCATGTTTATTGCCTTGGTGGGATTTATCAGTCCAGAGGTGCCCTGGTTCGGTCTGGCAAAAGAAACCGGCGCCCATATCCGGGCCACAAACCTCCTTGTGGCGGCCTGGATCGCTCTCTTTTGTATTCCTTTATTTGTCTTTGTTAAATCCAGGCCGGCAAAACCGGTTGATCGTACCAGACCCGAGACCGCTGGGCTGGTCTCCGCCAGTATCCGTGACATAAAAACCACCTTCAAGGAGATAAAGGCCTATAAAGAAATCGTCAAACTCCTTGTGGCCAGGATGATCTATAATGACGGCCTGGTGACCATCTTTGCCTTTGGCGGGATTTATGCGGCAGGCACATTCGGATTTACCTTTCAGGAGATCATGATTTTCGGTATTGTATTAAATGTGTCGGCCGGTATCGGGGCGCTTATCATGGGAATCTTTGATGATCGGCTGGGAGGAAAGAAAACCATCCAGATCTCCAATGTTGTTCTGGCCCTGGCCTCCCTTCTCGCTGTGGTGGCCCCGGATAAGACATTGTTCTGGGTATCCGGGATTCTGGTGGGGTTCTTTGCCGGACCCAACCAGTCAGCCAGCCGCTCCCTTCTGGGACGGTTTGTACCCAAGGAGAAGGAGAACCAGTTTTTTGGATTTTTTGCCTTTTCCGGAAAACTGACCGCTTTTTTCGGCCCCATGTTCCTGGGCATCCTCACCCAGGTATTTGATTCCCAGCGGGCCGGTATCTCGGTGGTGGTTCTGTTTTTTGTCATCGGCGGTCTGATTCTGTCCCGGGTGGATGAGGAAAAGGGGATGGCAGCTGCAAAGAAATAAACCTTTGGGAGGCAATGATGTATGTACTAGGTATCCAGGGAAGTCCCCGGAAAAACGGAAATTCCAATTATCTATTGTCGTCATTTTTAAAGGAATGCAAGGCCTTTGGGGCGAAAACCGAAACCATCCGCCCCCAGGACCTGGATATCCAGCCCTGTAAAGAGTTGATCGTCTGTGAAAAAAAAGGGTTCTGCCCCATTAAAGACCAGATGGAGGCTCTGGGGTATCAAAAGATCAAACAGGCAGATGTGGTGGTGTTGGCTTCCCCTGTTTTTTTCTATGGGGTTACGGCCCAGGCGAAAATATTTATTGACCGGTGCCAGATGTTCTGGGGCAGGAAATACAAGTTGAAGTTGAGAGATCCGGATCAGTATTACCGCCAGGGTTTTTTATTATCTGTAGCAGCCTCGGGGGGGAAACGCCTGTTTGAAGGGGTGGATCTGACAGCTAAGTACTTTTTTGATGCCATTTCAGCAGACTATTCAGGATCCCTGACCTATAAGAAGGTGGAGGATGCCGGCGATATTATTGTCCGGCCCGAGCTTGAACAGGAAATACGTGATGCCGTATCCCACCTGTTGATCCCGATGCAGGAGAAGAAGAAATTGATTTTTGTGTCCGGAAAAGGGGGATGCAGAAGCCTTATTGCCGCGGCCTTTGTCAAGGAGGCCACCAAAGGCCGGATTACGGTTCTGGCCACCAGTCTTGAGGCGCCGGGTAAACCGGATGAGTCTATGATCCGGGCCATGGCTGAATCCGGCCTGGATATCAAGTACCAGATCTCTGAGTCTCTTGACGAAATTTTGGAAAATGAAGCTGCCGTAAAAGACGGGAATCAGGTGATTCTCATCGGATCAGGGGAAAAGTTTAAATCCATAGATCCCTTTCCGGGAAGATCTGAAATCTGGGAAATCCCCAGGCCTGAAACCGGTAGCTATGATACCTATCTGACCATCAGAAATGAGATCTTAGCCCGGGTGCAACAGATGTCCCTTACTCTTTGATTGTAACGGGATTCCCCTTTGTTCCGGCATAGAAAACTATAATGTCGGCAGGTTCCGTTCCCTGATTTTTTCCGTAATGCCAGGTGTCTACCACTTCCACTATTGGGTCCCCTGCCTTCATCTCAAGTACCTTGCCCGATCGTGTGGTCACGGTAAGTTCCCCGGAAATAAGCACGCCGGCATTAATGACCGGATGGGTATGCCAGGGCAGGGTAACCCCGGCCGGAATCTGAATGCGGAGAATCGTGACTTCAGGTGTTCCCGCAGGATAGGCAGGCAGTGCATTGCCGTTCCAACTGTGGGTGGATTTGGCCAGGACCTGGGCTGTGACTTTGGCTTTTTCAGCGGAGTCTGTCTGCCCGGCAAAGCCGGGGCCGGAGGTGAAGGCCAGGCAAAGAGCCATAATCAGGCAAATTTTGATAATGGGTTTCATTTTTAATCTTCCTTTATCGGTAAAAAGATCCAACGTTTCAGAAATTCAGGGCCGGAACCAAAGTGGCCAGTACTTTTTTTGCATAGCCGTCCAGGTCTTCGAACAAAACCCCGAACCGGGTCTGGTCATTCTCACGGGTGGTGGTTCTGACCTCTCCTTTAAGGGTGAGGTTGTCAAACTGGCCATAGGGCAGGCGGATGGTAATGGGGGTTGTTTTGCAGCAGTCAAGTTCCGGACAGTCTTCCACCAGTATGAGGCAGCCGTTCTTATTGATGTTGACGATGATGCCTGGCAACTCATGGGCATCCAGGGTCAGTTTGGCGGGTAAAAAGCAGTCTACCCGTTTTTTGGCCCGGATATTACAGGATTTCACATCTTCTGGATATTCCAGGAAAATCAGGAAATCCGGATTCCGGATGGTCCTGATGATATGGGTTTTGAACCCGAACACGTCATTGGACAGAATATACTTTACCGACAGGTGTTCGCCAGCCCCAAGTTGGCTTTTTTTCCAGTTTTGTTCAGACATCTGGACAATCAAATATTTGCCCACCTGCATGCCGATCAACTCCCCGGACACCGCCCGTTCCGGATCTTCGGGCGCAAGCTGGAGCGCGGTTCCCAATTCAATAAACAATCGCTGGCTTCGGTTGACATCTGCTGCGTTCATAATGGTCCTATCGGCCGCCCCGTCTGAATAAGACAATTTTAATGGTCTCAAAGACGATGAGCAGCTCAAGAAAGATGGACAGATTATTGATATAGTACAGGTCATACCTGAGTTTTTCCACCGCGTCACCCAGAGAGGCTCCGTAAGGATACATGACCTGAGCCCACCCCGTGATTCCGGGCTTAATGGCATGGCGTTCCGCATAATAAGGCGTTACTTTGGAGATCTGGTCCACAAATTCAGGCCGTTCAGGCCTGGGACCGATAAAACTCATATCCCCCTTGAGGACATTGATCAGCTGGGGCAGTTCATCAATCCGGGTTTTCCTTATAAATGTCCCGAACCGCGTCACCCTGGGATCGTTTTCCACGGCCCATGACGCACCGGTTTTATTTTCAGAATTCTGTGCCATGGACCTGAATTTATAGATGGTAAATACTTTCCCGTTCAATCCCACTCGCTGTTGAAAATAAAAGACCGGGCCCTTCGAATCCAGTTTTATCATCAGGGCAACAATGGGGGAAAAGGGAAGGCAGATCCCCAGGAGAACGGATGCAAAAATCAAATCCAGAATTTTCTTCAGGGACCGGATAAAGGGGGTAATAAGAAACCCGCTGCTCTGGACCAGCCAGGAGGGATTGATATGTTCAACCGGTATCTTACCGGTCATGAGCTCAAAAAAACTGGGATAGTCCAGAATTTTAACCCCCATGAGTTTGCAGGTGACCAGCTTGGCTGCCGTCAGGTTGCCCCGCCGTTCGGTTAGGGCAATCACAATGGCTCTGGCATGGGTTTCCTTGGCAATTTCAACAATCTGCTCGATATCACCCAGGATTTTTGAATCCGGCACGGTAACCGGGTCAATGGGGGTTTTAATGTAGCCTGCCAGCTCGTATTTCCCAGGGGACTCTTTGATCAGGCTTTCCACATTCTCAGCCGTTGCCCCGGTGCCGATGACAATGAGTTTTTCAGCAAACATCAGTGCATTGTTTGATTTATGGAATATGTTCTGCCATCCGTTTTGAAAAATGAAAAACATGAGACTTGTTTCCAAAACCTCCGGAAACGCATTCACATGGCCTCTGGGCAGGACAAGGATGAATATCAGCGTAAACACTTGGGCCAGGATAGATCTGAGCAAGCGCTCTTTAAAGCTCCAGCGTTCCGGCAGATAAACCTCGCACAGGAATGAAAACACCAGGGCCAAAGGAATGAAGTAAAGACTCCAGACCGGCATGGCAGCAGGTTTGATACCGGCCACCAGCATCAGCACCACAATACCGGCCAGACAATCCCCTGCCAGAAGAATGATTTTATGTCTAACCAGACTGCCTTTTGCTAGAAGTCCCACAATCCGCCTAAGAAGTATTAATGGTTAAAGGGTATTGTCTGGTTTTATAGTTAACCCCTTGCCATGTCAAGTGCGAGTGGAATCTTCCATTGTGATTGCCGGTGCGGTATGTTAAATTTTATTTATATCAAATAACCCCACAGTCCACCGCAGGTCGTAAACAGATTATTTGTACTTCAACTCGCATTCAATACTCGGAAAATTTAATACCACTGTAGACGTTCTGAATTTATCCTGATGATGATGCCTGTAAGCCGGGGTTCCTGTGGGGTTATGAAATCAGAATCAATTCATAGCAAGGGGGGACTTATGATTGCCAAAGTGATTATCAAAAGAAAGGTTATACTGGATAAAGAAAAGGAATTTTTTGCGCTTCTCCGGCAGCTTCGTTCCACTGCCATGGAACAGAACGGGTATATTTCCGGGGAAACTTTGATTTGCGCTGAGCAGACCAATACAGTACTGGTCATCAGTAAGTGGGCATCCCTGGGCCATTGGAATGAGTGGAAGGCGAATGCCATAAGAAGGCAGATAGACTATCAATTGAGTGCATTGCAGGACGAACCCACCATATATGAACCTTATGTTTTCAGCAGATATAAAGTTGCGGCTGAACTCGGTTTCCCTCCGCCTCTTCAGGAACAGGAATTGTAAGTGCATATTGAAAATTTCAGTGCAGTTTAGCGCTTGTAGTGCTTTTGCTGTTCTCGCTGTTCTCGCTGTTTTATGGTATGTTGGGCCACTTGGTCGTAGGGCCGCAGGCCAACTGGCCACATTTTCTATTCGATTTAAAAGGAGAATTCGTGAATATAAAGCTGAACATTCTGATTGCTGTTCTGGTATTGACCTTCACTGCGCCCGGGTTTGGCGGTCAGGATGACGAAGGCACGTCCGCCGTAATATCTTCCCAACCTGTTGCAAAGAGTCTGTCCTTCGGAGTTGAGGCGGAAAAGGAAAAAGCCACCCTTGCGATGCTTCAATCCATTGTCCGGCTCAAGAATAATTTGAAACAGCGGATGACTGAGAAAAAGCAACTCATTAACCAGGCCGATTCTGAAACGGAAAAAACCTATCTGGCTGCGGAACTCAAGGAGATGGACGAGCAACTGGCCGGTGCCGTAGTGGATTTTGAGAGGATAGCCACCGGGGTGGATGTGGGGCTGTTTGCGGCAAAAAAAGCAGAGCATTTTAACTGGCAAAATGAGCTGGTCTCATTGATAGAGCCCGGGATCATGGAGCTCAAGCGGCTCACCGTAAAGGCCAGGCACAAGACCAAACTCAAGGATGCGTTGTCTGCCTATCAGAGTCTGGTGCCTGTGGCGTTCAAGGCCCGGACACGGATTGAAATATTGATCAGCAGGGCAGAAGATCCTGATTTGAAAAAATCCCTGGAAGGGTTGCTGCCGGAGTACCGTGGGGTGGAAAGCCAGATTAAAAATAAGCTGGACCTGGTCCGGCTGCAATTGGAGGAAATTCAACGGGAAGAGACCTCCATCATTGACAGCTCCAGTAAATCGGTTAAGAATTTTTTCAAAACCAGGGGGCTGTTTCTCTTTATTGCTCTGGTTGTCTGTATCGGTGTTGTTTTCTTTCTGCGGTTCTTTTACAGGACGTTTATAAGACTGGTGCCTGGCTATAAGGCCAGGTACAGGCCCTTTCATATCCGGGTCCTGGAACTGGTATACAGGACTTTGACCCTGATCGTTACCCTGCTGGCCGTTATCCTGGTATTTTATGCCTTTGAGGACTGGGTACTGCTATCGCTTGCCATTATTTTTCTCATGGGTATTGCCTGGGCTGCCAAGAACACCCTGCCCAAGTTTGTGCACCAGAGCAGGCTCATGCTTAATATCGGGGCAGTGAGGGAAGGGGAGCGCCTGATATATGACGGGATTCCCTGGCTGGTCAAGCATATCAATGTCTATACCATTCTGGACAACCCCACGCTGGGTATCCAGCTTCGGATTCCCATTGAAGACCTCATGGATAAAACCTCCAGAACATTTCATCCGTCCGAGCCCTGGTTTCCCTGTCGTAAAAACGACTGGGTAATCCTTGCGGACGGTACCCGGGGCGGGGTGATCAGCCTCTCCCATGAAACCGTGGAGCTGGTCCGGCGGGGTGGGGCTCGCAAGACCTATCAGACATCTGATTTTCTGGCATTGTCTCCCTTGAACCTTTCGGTAAATTTCAGGCTGAAAATACCCTTTGGTATCTCCTATGCCCATCAAAAGGATGTTACAGGCGTCATCCCTAAGCTTTTGTCTGAGCATATTTCCGAGCAGATAGAAGCCGAAGGGTATACGGATGACTTGCTGAATCTGCGGGTTGAGTTTGCCGAGGCTGCGGCTTCATCCCTGGATCTTGTGGTGATTGCCGACTTCAAAGGAGATACGGCACCCTTATACAATAGATTGTCACGGGCCATTCAGCGTTGGTGTGTGGATGCGGCGACACACAATGGGTGGGATATTCCCTTTCCTCAGCTTACAATTCACCGTGAATCCTGATCAGATCGTTGCTGTGGCTCAGGGGAAATCCCTTGACTTGACGGTAGTTTACAGGAATACTTAAAACTTGAGACAGGGGCGGAGTTTCAACCAACCGGAATATACAAAAAGAGTTAAGGGTCGGCTCCAAAATTACTTGATCTTTTGTTTTTAAAATACCCAGTCTTTTAAGGGGTTTTGGAAATAATTTAGATCACGTTATTTTGTAAAGATTCCTAACAGGGGCAAAGTCATGAATTTGAACTCCCATCTTCTGGGCGATCTTTTGGTCGGCATGGGTACGATTTCAAAAGGGCAGCTGGAAGAGGCTCTGGCATTTCAACAGGGATTTGTAGAGGATGCTCTGCTGGAAGCAGATCTGGACCGGACAGAGCTCATCTCCAGGGGAAGGCGGGCAAGCAGTCCTGTTCCGAAGCTGGGGACAATTCTGGTGGATAAAGGGTATTTAACCGAAGACCAACTGACCCCTGCCCTGGAGGTTCAACACCAGCGGGCAACCGAACTCAGCCGGCTGGACAGCCATAAACTGGCCACTGCCCTTGAGGTGGGGTTTATCATCAACTCCACCATCAACCTGGTGGATGTGCTTTCCCTGATCATGAAATACGCCAATATTGTCACGGATTCCGTTGCCTCCACCCTGATGCTTCTGGATGAAAAAACCGGGGAACTTGTTTTTTCGGTTCCTACAGGGCCCAATGCAGACCAGCTTGAGGATATCCGGATTCCCCCAGGGAAAGGGGTTGCCGGATGGGTCGCGGAAAACGAGCAGTATGTGGTGGTGGAAGATACGGAAAAAGATACACGGTTTTACAATGAAGTGGATGCCATGACCGGTATTCAGACCAAGTCCCTCCTCTGCGTGCCCATGAAATCCAAACGGAAGCTCATCGGTGTGCTGGAAGTGATCAATAAAAAGAACGGGGGCAGCTTTTCAGAGGACGATGCCCTGTTGCTGAGTATCTTTTCCCACCATGCCGCCATTGCCATTGAAAATGCCCTGCTGTTCAACTCCATGCAGGCCCGGATGGAAAAGGAGAAGCTCATTGAGCAGAAGGTTGCGGAATCTGAACGGCTTCGTTCCATCGGTACCCTGGCCGGCGGGATTGCCCATGATTTCAACAATATTTTGAGTGCTATTATCGGGTATACGGAGCTGGCCCAGATGGAATCCGATAAGGACAGCCGTCCCTATTCCAACCTGTCAAAGGTGCTGGGCGCCTCCAACCGGGCCCGGGATCTCATCTCCCAGATTCTTACCTTCAGCCGTCAGTCTGAAAAGATACCAAAACCCATGCAGGTCAACCTTATCGTAAGAGAGGCATTAAGACTCCTGCGGGCAGCCCTGCCCAAAACCATTGAGATGAGGGAAGACATTGACTGCCGCTCGGTGATCATGGGGGATGCAACTCAGATCCACCAGGTGATCATGAACCTGTGTACCAATGCAGCCCATGCCATGGAAAAGGAGGGAGGCCCCCTGACTGTGTCGCTAAGCGAAGTCATTGTTGAACCGGAAACGGACGAATTGTCCATGCCGACGCTGGAACCAGGGCCCTATTTGAAACTGCAGGTAAAAGATTCAGGCAAGGGCATGCCCGCCTATGTAATGGAGCGGATTTTCGATCCTTTTTTTACCACCAAAGAAAAGGGACGGGGAACCGGGATGGGACTGGCTGTTGTCCACGGCATCGTAAAAAATCATGGGGGGGATATCCAGGTCGTAAGTGAGCCGGATAAAGGATCGATTTTTGAAATTTTCTTCCCGGTGATTGAGCGGGCCCCCGAACCCATTGCAAAGAAAGCTTCGGAGGCCGCCGCCCCAGGTGGAATCGAACATATCCTGATCGTGGATGATGAAATCATGCTGGTGGATGTGGCTAAAAGCCGGCTCAACTCCCTGGGATACAGGGTCACCATTGAGACAGACAGCATCCAGGCTCTGGAGCGGTTCAGACAGAATCCTGACGGCTATGACCTGGTGATTACGGATATATCCATGCCGGTGATGTCCGGCGATAAAATGGCCGGGGAGATCTTGGCCATCCGGCCCAATATTCCCATCATCCTCACCACAGGCTTCAGTGTGGAAATGTCGGAAGAGCTTGCCTACGAAATGGGGTTTAAGGGATTTTTAACCAAACCCATGAAGTTCAATGATCTTGCCCTGGCCGTGCGAAAGGCCCTTGACCAGGTTTAATTGAGACAAAAGGCCATTTTTTTTAAGAGCCGCTGGAGATTTTAAGAGCCGCTGGAGATTTTAAGAGCCGCTGGAGAATTTATGAGCTGCAGGACAGCATGGAACACCCAGGCTTATGCCGGGCCCACTCAGGTCGTTTTTCCGCATACTTTTCTTTTCCCGGTTGGTCATCATAGGGATGGCGGACCAGATCCAGCAGCTCCCTAACCTGTGAATAATCTCCCTGTTCAGCCTTGTCAATGGCCATCTGTGCCAGGTAATTTCTCAGGACATATTTGGGATTGACCCGGTCCATTCTTTTTTTCCGCTCTTTATGACTATTATCGTCCTTTTTAAGCCTCGACCCGTAAACCCGCACCCAGCGCTGGAATTGATCAAGATAATTCCGGTCAATTTGTTCCGGTCTGTACAGGGCTTCTGCCAGAAAGGCGGCCAGCTCATCCGTATTCCATTCCAAATCCTTCACCGGATCAAACTCAGACAATCCCCGGAAAAAAATCGTATAATCCGTTTCAACCGACTGGAGAAGATTCAACAGGTCTGTAATAATGGTATCATCATTTCCGGAGTCATAGGAGGTAAAGCCAAGTTTACCTGCCATCATGGTGTTCCATCCCCTTGTATAACCTGCGATGGCATCATCCAGTGCTGACTGGAGCGGTTCGGTGTGACCTATAACCGGCAGAATTGCATTGGCCAGCTGCCCCAGGTTCCAAAGGGCAATCTGGGGCTGGTTTTTAAAGCTGTACCGCAGGCTTGCGGCATCTGTGGTATTGGGAGTCCAGCCGGGATTGTAATCTTCCAGCCACCCGTATGGGCCGTAATCTATGGTCAGTCCCAGAATTGACATATTGTCCGTATTCATCACGCCGTGGACAAAGCCCACCCGCATCCAGTGGATGATCATATCCATGGTCCGGTCACAGATTTCCCTGAACCAGGCCTCGTATTTATCCCCGGGCTTTAAATGGGGAAAATCCGTTTCTATTGTATAATCCATAAGCTGTTTTAGAATATCGTTTTCCCCCCGGGCCGCCAGGATCTGGAAGTTGCCGAACCGGGTAAAGGAGGGAGACATCCGGCAGACCACGGCACCTGGTTCTTCTTTGGGATGGCCGTCATAGAACATATCCCGCTCCACAGGCTCTCCGGTGAGGGTCAGGCTCAGGGCACGGGTAGTGGGGACCCCTAAATGAAACATGGCCTCGCTGCATAAAAACTCCCGGATGGAGGATCTTAAGACCGCGAGGCCGTCTGCGGTTCTGGAATAGGGGGTGGGGCCGGCGCCTTTGAGCTGAAGCATCCACCGGTCCCCTGAAGCGTTGAGCACTTCTGTAAGATTGATGGCCCTGCCGTCCCCCAGCTGGCCTGCCCAATTGCCGAACTGCTGCCCGCCGTAGCACATGGCAAAGGGGTCCATTCCTGGCAGCACAAGATTGCCGGTGAGCACCCGGGTAAAAATTTCCGAGCGGCAGGCCTCTTCATTTAGATCAATGAGCCGGGCTGCCTCCCTGGAATAGGCCACAAGTTCCGGAGCTGTCACTGGGGTGGGGCGGACACGGGAATAGCAGGCGCGTGATACCTGACGCCGGAAGTTCCGGGATTCAGGGTCAGCCGGCAGTTCCCGGGTAAACCGGTTGTCAAAATTCAGAGTGTCTATCGACAGAACAGGTGGATTGGGTGTCATGGCTCTCCTTTTACCGATGGTTCGGAGTTTAAGGTTCGCCTAACAGAATAAGCACTGGGGTATTAATCCGCAACAGGCGGATCTTGAAAAGACTGGATCATAAGGGTTAGTTTTTCCACATGGGCGGTTTCTTCCTCGATAATTTTTTCTATCCCTTCCCGGGTAGTGTCCGACTCGATAAAGGTGTCTAAAAATTCGTAAAAGAGGATGGTGTCGTTTTCAAACATGATAAAGGTCTTAAGCATCTGTTCCGGGGTGTTGATCATACCGAAATCCACCTCATCCAGGGAGAGGCTGTTCTTGCCCATCATTTCCTTCAACACATCGGGCAGCATGACCTCAAGGTCGTCAGCCCCTTTGGGCAGCAATTTTTTCTGGTTGAGAAACCAGTTACCGTGACACTCTTCTTCATCTGCCATCCATTGAAGCAGGTCCAGAAGCGGTTTTTCTTTTGTTGTCTCCATTGCCCGGCAATAGACGGCTTTTCCGTTTTTTTCCATTTTAACGGCAATATCGAAAAGGTCGTTCTGGGTGAACATGGATGGATTCCTTTATATTTTAGCGGCCTTTTTTATTCCGCCTATTGATTTATAGCTATAAAACACCTATAGAAACTATACACAAAAAGCAACCGGATTTCTCTAATTGACCATGGCAATGGAACGCATATTTGAAAAAGTAAGAACATCCAACCATCTGCCCCAGCTCCCCCAGGTGATGCTGCAGCTGGTAAAAGCCTGTGGTAATGAAAAAACCAATATTGATCAATTGACCCGGATCATATCTACAGATCCCTCTTTAACGTCAAAACTGCTTCAGATCATAGCCTCCCCCTATATAAACCTGCCCAAACAGGTGAACACCATCAAAACCGCCGTGGTTTATCTGGGACTGGATACCATCCGGAACATTGCCATCAGTTCTTCGGCCATGCATTTTTTTAAAATGTCCGATGTGCTGCCGGATTTTGATATTACCCGGTTCTGGTACCACTCCTATAAATGCGGGGTTCTGGCCCGGCAAATCGCGATTGAAGAAGGCCAGGCCAATCCTGATGAATTCTTTCTGGCCGGCCTGCTCCACGATATCGGCAGTCTGGTGCTCATGCGGACCTTTCCCAAAGCCTACGGATCTGTTCTGGCTTCCGTTGATTCGGGAATCCCCCTGGCAGATGCGGAAATTGACCGGTTTAATGTGGATACCCCCCAGGTCAGCGCCTGGTTGTTCAACCAATGGCATTTGAATCCCATCACCTCTGATGCTGTTCTGTTTATGAACGAGCCTTTGGACCGGATCCAGGGAGAACTTGCCCATGTGAAAATTCTCTATATGGCCAATATCCTGTCCTGTGAAGAGCCTATGGTCCGTATGGATGATATGCTGACGTTGACCGACATCCCGGAGATGCGTCTGGGCCAGGTTATCACAGAGGCCGAAGATGAAGTGGCTAAAATGGCCAGGAGCCTCGGGGTCAATATAAAGAAAAGCGATAACAAAGAGGCCGACCAGGCCGTTGCCCTGGAAATAAAGGACCTTTCCCTGTTCTACGGCACTCTGGACACACTTCTGGAAGCACGGGACCTGCCCAAGGTACTGGATACCGTTCAAAAGGGCTTAGAAATTATCTTTCACGTTCCCAGGGTCTTTTTCTTTCTTCTGGACAGAGAAAAAAATTATCTCGAAGGTACCTGCCATCCGGATGACCGGCATCATAATATTGTACGAAGCATTGCCGTGCCCATGGACAACTCCGCAAGTCTTTTGGTGAAATCGGTAAACAAGGCGGCTGTTCAAACAAGTTTTAACAGGACTAACCCGGCGGTATCAGATACCCAGATAATCCGGCTTCTTGCAACCCGGGACCTGTATTGCATCCCCATTGTATCCCGGGGCAAGGCCATGGGGGTCATGGTTTTGGGTGTGGACCGGACCATCGCCGCAGGGCTTGACCGGAATCAGGGGCTGCTCACCCTCTTTTCCAGACAGGCCGGCATCTGCATGGAAAACATTGAATTTCACGGGTCATATGCTAGGGATATCAATGAAAAAAAGATGGAAGCCTATGCCGTCCTGACCGACAAGGTGATCCATGAAATCAATAACCCCATTGCCATTATTAAAAATTATCTGGACAGCCTGAAGCTTAAGCTCCCGGAAAATCATCCGGTCCAGGAGGAACTTACCGTGGTCGGAGAGGAGATGCTCCGGGTCTCCTCTCTTCTGGAAGGTCTGTTCAGTTATTCAAAACCAAAGATCGGGGGCCTTGACGTCATTGATATCAACCGGATCTGCGGCCGGGTTCTTACGGTGCTGAAAAAATCTATTCTTCTGCCCAGGCAGATTACGGCCAGGACCAGTTTTGACAAAGGGATACCAGAGGTGAAAATGGATGGAAACGGCTTAAAACAGGTGTTGATCAACCTGGTTAAAAATGCAGCCGAAGCCATGAAAAACGGAGGAGAGATCCACGTGACGACTCGGCTTTTGCCCGGATCGGCCAAGGTGCTCATTGACGAGAAAAAGAAAATTCCAGGCATAATGGAGATCACGATCCGGGATACCGGCCCGGGAATTCCGGCCGGAATTAAAGACCGGCTGTTCGAACCCTATAACTCAACCAAGAAAAACGGTAAAAATTCCGGTCTGGGACTTGCCATTGTCCATTCCATTGTCAAGGAGATGAACGGCAGGATCACCTGTGAGAGTCAGGAGGGGACAGGCACAAGTTTCTCCGTTTATCTGCCACTGACCCCCGCGGTAAAATCAGCGGGAGCGTCGGGAGCAGCGGGAGCCACGGGTAATTCAGGGCCGGCGACAGGACACGTGGGAAAATCAACGCCATCCGGAAGACCGGCAAGACTGGAGACCAGCCATGGCTAAAACCGGTGATATAATGGTAGGGGAAGGCCTTGTCAGCCCCGGGGATGTAAAACAGGTCCTGGCCATCCAGGAAAAAAATAAGACATCCCTGACCCGGAACCGGGGTCAGCTTTTCGGATCGGTTCTCTGCGATTTGAATCTGGTCACCCCTTTGGATGCGTATTGCGCTCTGGACAAACATGAAAAACTGGTGTCTGTCAGCGATTTTCTTGTCCGGAAAAACATTGTGACCCAATCCAGGATTGACCGGGCCAAGGCAAGGGCAGAAGCCAAGGGTATTCCCTTTATCTCATATCTCCTTGAAGAACGGATTGTTCCCAAGGCTTTGCTCCAGCAGATGATTTTTGATCTTTTCCACATTCCGTTCCGGTCTGTCTCTGATGTCGTGTTTGATAAAACCAGCCGGGGTAAATTATCCGGGATCCTCAACAAAACCAAAGCCTGTGAACACAAAATTATTCCCCTGCAGCTCACGGGCAATACCCTTTTAATGGGGATTACAGATCCGGACAACTTAATAATTTTAAGGGATCTTGATGCCAAGTTTCCCCAATACAGGTTTACACCGGTGTTTATTCCCTTTTCCGGATTTACCTGGTTTTATAAATTGCTGTACAAAGAAAACTTACGCTCAACCAATACTTCTCCTGTGGATCTGTCCCTGCTCATGAAATTTTCCGTTTCCATCACAGATCCGGACCGGGACAAAAAGGAAATCCTCTCCCTGTATGACAGTTACGAACAGGTCCGCATGCAAAGCCTGCATCAGGAAAAAAAACAGTCTGACGATCCGGTAGAAGACCGGGACCAGCCTGAGCGGTCAGCACAATTTTTTACCTTTATCCGCCAGAACCATGCCCGGATCACCGAAGCGTATAATTGCGCAAGCGTTGAATTTTCATTGAAAAAGACCGACGACCGGCTGATGGTCATGGCCCTGCCCCAAAAGGAGACCTCATGGCAAAAGTAATCACTGTTGCGTCGGGAAAAGGCGGGGTGGGAAAAACCAGCATCAGCCTGAATCTCTCCCTGGCCCTGGCCTCTGCCGGATTTAGGGTCTGTCTCTTTGATGCCGACCTGGGCCTTGCCAATGTGAATATCCTTACGGGTCTCTATCCCGAGTATGGGCTTTTCGAGGTGATTGAAGGCAGCAGGACCCTGAAAGATATAATGATCCGGGATTTTAACGGCATTGATATTATCCCGGGCAGTTCAGGAGTGGAAAAGCTGGCCGATCTGAATTCAGTCCAGGCCGGACGGCTGATCAATTCCTTTCTGGAGTTGTCATCCTATGATTATTTTATTCTGGATACTTCAGCCGGTATCTCAGCCCAGGTGCTGTCCTTTTGCCGGGCCTCCCAAGAGATGATCCTGGTGGCCACGCCCGAACCCACCTCCCTCACCGATGCCTATTCCCTGCTGAAGGTGATGTCCAGGGGCAAGACCATGCCAAGGATCCGGGTGGTCATCAACCAGGTTCAGTCGGCTGCTGCTGCCAAGAAGGCCTATGCCAAGCTGAAAAAGACGGTTCTCAAGTTTTTGTCAATCAAGATCTCACCCCTGGGGATCCTGGCCCGGGACCCGAATGTTCCCATTGCCGTGGTTTCCCAGATTCCTTTTTTCATGCTTTTCCCGGATACCCAGGCATCCCGGTGTATCCGGTCCATTGCCCTGAAACTGGTCAAGGATCCGGGACAGGACATACCAATGGAAGTGTTCTGGGATCAATGTTTGGATCTGCTGACCCAGGGAAGGCCTGCGCCCAAGGCAACCGACACGCCACTGGTATCGGGCCCCGAAGACCGTGACGCCCTGGAAACCCGCCTGGCAGGTATTGAAGACAAAATATCACGCCTGCTGGAGGAGGTGGTTGAAATCAAATCCCTGCTTATCCGGCCCCGGATAGTCCCGCAAGCAGAGTCGGATGTTAAAACGTCCCGGGCTGGTGAAAATAAAAAGCCTTCCCAGCCCCGTCCCCTTGAACTGAACTTTGAAGCCTGGGTGGCGAACCAGGGCTAACCGCTAACCCATCCCCAGCTCATTCAAACACCGCTTTAGTTCCTCTTTATCCCCGGTATGCTTTCC
>PIVQ01000061.1 GCA_003354055.1 Desulfobacteraceae bacterium
ACAAAACGTTTGATGGCGGGATGGGAAACCAGCTACCTTGAGAAAGTCATAGGGAAAAAATAATTAAGGATTTTCAATTTCATAGGAAAATCAGATTAGTTACATGCGTCGGCCCTGTTATCCACCGGCTTTTCCCTTGACACCTTCCTTTGAAGAGAGTATTTTGGCTGGATATTAGGTGCTGCTTCGGCAGTTAAAAGGGAATCCTGTGAGATTCAGGAACGGACCCGCCGCTGTGACCGGGGATGAAACTTACCATTACCACTGATGAACACAATTTCATTGGGAAGGGGTGAGTAGTAAAGAGATCCGGAAGCCAGAAAACCTGCCTGATTACGATGATCCTTAACTCGCACATGGTAGGTGCAGATCATCCATTTTGCGGATAAATACGGTTCCCGGTTCAGGACATTAGTCCTAAACCGGTTTTTTATTTGTACCATGGATAGTGTACGGGACAGGGTCAAAGATCTGTTTCACGTGAAACAGCAGAACAGATAGCATCCATCCCCATGACGTATTAAACATAATCCCATATTGGGGCAGGGATGTTATGAGTACTGCAAAATCAAGCATATTTAACAACACCAAAGCGATTATACTGACGTTTGCCGTGGCGCTGTTCTTCATGATTTTGATTTCCCTGTCCATGGGATTTCTAACCATTCCTGTTAAAGATATTTTTATGGTGGTTTTTAGCAAGCTTACCGGCGGACCACCGATTGATCATCCCATGGCAGAGACATACGCGGCCATTATCTTTGACGTCAGACTACCCCGGATTCTTACCTGCGCCGTTGTTGGCGCGGCCCTTTCCGTATCCGGCGTATTGTTTCAGGGAATATTGCTTAACCCCTTGGCAGATCCGTATACCCTGGGTGTTTCTGCAGGCGCTGCATTTGGCGCCAGCATCGCTATTTTGCTGAATCTCTCTGCCGCCTTTGTATCAGTACCCCTGTTTGCATTTTTAGGTGCCTGTGCCACTTTGTTATTCGTGGTCTTCCTATCGTATTCTTCACGACAGAATGCAGGCGGACTTTCTTCAAACAACCTTATACTATCCGGGATTATTGTAGCAGCCATCCTTTCAGCAGGAATTTCATTTCTCAAATTCATTGCCAATGAGCAGGTCTCTGTGATTATTTTCTGGCTTATGGGTAGTTTTGCCTCAAAAACCTGGTTAAATTTTTGGGTGGTCTTAGCATTTCTGATTCTGGGATCTTTAATTGCGCTATTTTACGCCAGGGATTTAAATTTGATTTCACTTGGTGACAGATCTGCATCGAGCCTTGGGGTTAATCTCAAGCAGGTTACCTTCATACTTTTAATTACAGGCTCCATGCTGGCTGCCGTCTGTGTGTCCATCTCAGGAATAATCGGGTTTGTGGGCCTTTTGATTCCACACATGGTCCGGTTTATCACCGGACCGGACAATCGTAAACTTATTCCTATCTCACTTTTGGCCGGGGCTGTTCTTTTGCTTGGGGCCGATACCATTACCCGTGCAGTTCTTCCACATGAAATCCCCATAGGAATACTTACCGCTCTTACCGGTGGCCCCGTGTTCTGCTGGATTTTCAAAAGGAGCAGGCTAAGGTAAATGGATATTCGCCTACAAAACATCAGCTTCTCCTATGAAGACACCCCCATTCTTAAGGATCTATCCTGTACATTCAGTCATGGTAAGTTCCATGCGGTTCTCGGCCCCAATGGAAGCGGCAAGACAACTCTTCTTGATATTATATCCGGATTTACCCCTTCTAAAACCGGGAGTATTCAAATCGGGCGAACCAAAGTTACAGACTTATCCAAACGAGAATTGGCCAAAGCAATAGCCCTTGTTGCCCAGAACTATAGCATCAACTTTCCGTTTACCGTTTCTGAGGTTGTTCTGATGGGCCGGCATCCGTATATTGACAGATTCTCACACCCGTCCGGTGAAGACCGTGACCGGGCCCACGAAGCCATGTCGCTCACAGGCATTACCCACCTGAAACACAGGAAGATAACCGAATTGTCCGGCGGAGAAAAACAACGCTGCATTTTTGCACGCGCCCTGTGCCAGGACACGCCTGTCCTTCTTCTTGATGAAGCCTTTTCAAATATGGATATCAACCACACCCTTCAGCTGCTAGGGTTATTAAAAACCGAGGTGTTGAACCGTAAAAAAACAATTATTGCCGTACTCCATGACTTGAACCTTGCTGCAGGGTGGTCGGATTCCATGGTATTTTTGAAAAACGGGAAAATCATTGCCCAGGGAGACACAGCACAAGTCTTTACCAGGGAAAACATTCAATCCGTATTTAATGTGGACGCAAAGGTCGAATTTAATGACTATGCCCAAGCTAAACAAGCATATTTTAAAGCATCCTGACCAAGCCAAAGAGGATTTCACGGCCCTGGCAGTGATTTGGGTCATGGTGATTATCCTCCTTTTCACAACTCAGGCGTTGGCTACCGGAACGGTTGTTGATCATAAAGGCCGGGTTATAAATGTCACGTCCCCTTTTAAGCGAATCATTTCTCTGTACGGTGCCCATACTGAGAACCTATTCTATTTGGGCGCAGAGGCCAGTGTAATCGGGGTGTCCATTAACGACACCTATCCTGCGAAGGTGGAAAACAAACAGCGTTTTTCCTACCATGATGACCCTGAAAAATTTATAGCTGTGCACCCTGATCTGGTATTGATACGGCCCATGATAGAAAACGGCTATCCGCAATTTGTCAGCCAGCTTCAATCCTATGGCATTACCGTTGTTTCATTCCAACCCGCGACCATAGAAGAGGTGTATGGCTATTGGATGAATCTTGGCATATTGACAGGACAAACCCGGGCAGCTGAAACCCTGGTATCCGAATTTCAAAAATCCGTTTATGAGATTCAAGGACTAACCTCTGGGATTGTCCACAAAAAAAAGGTGTACTTCCAGGCTATACATACGAGAATGCGTACATTTACACCTGGAAGTATGCCAATTTTCGCCCTTGAAACCGCAGGTGGAATCAATGTGGCAAACGATGCCAAAGCATCACGCAATACCAATGTGGCGATATACGGAAAAGAACAGATCCTGGTCAAAGCGCATGAAATTGATGTATTTCTTGCTCAAAAAGGGATCATGAACCCCATTAGAAAGACGAACATCTTGAATGAGCCGGGGTTTCACATTATTAAAGCGATAAAGGAAGACCAGGTTTATCTGATAGATGAAAGCATTGTTTCCCGCCCTGTTCCCAGACTGTACCAGGGAATAATGACTATCGGTAAACAGCTTTACCCTGAAATTTTTAATTCCATTGAAACAAAAAAGGATTTTTTATGACCTCCCATGGTAAATTATTCGGTGTCGGAGTTGGCCCCGGAGACCCTGAACTAATAACGGTTAAAGCCGTCAGGGCAATCAAAGAAGCAGACATAATATTCACAGCGGCATCCAGCAAAAACAGCTATAGCCTTGCGGTTGAAATTGCATCTCCCTATATTGCCGACACAGCGGTGACAAGACAGCTTGGGTTTCCCATGACCAAACAATCTGACACTGTGGAAGCAGCCTGGATAGCCAATGCTAAAGAGATAGCTCACGAACTTAAACAGGGAAAAACCGCTGTTTTTCTAACATTGGGCGACCCGACGACCTATTCGACGTTTGGCTATATTTTAAAGAAGATGAAATGCATTATGCCCGAAGCTGATATCGAGACAATTCCGGGCATTACATCATTCCATGCTGCAGCTGCAAGATTGAACAGAATCCTGGTAGAAGGCGAAGAATCGCTACTGATTACCTCTGGCGCATACGGCGGAGAACGGATTCGAAAGGTTCAGGATGTTGAAAATGTGGCCATTGTAAAAGCCTATAAAAATATCAAGGACATCAACCAGACCTTAAAAGATACCGGATTGTTCGGTAATAGTGTTGCGGTTTCAAAATGCGGACGCTCACATGAAACAATTACTGAAAATCTTGATGATCTCGAAACCCGCGATCCTGATTATTGGACATTGATTCTGGCCTCCAGATGAAAAAGCCCACGATCCAATATAAAAAGTTAGGGATTTCCCTGATTGCATCAATTGGTATTCTTGTCTTCGGACTTGCACTATTTGATACAATTACTGCGGATATTTTATCCCAACGACTCTTTATCCCTCTGATCCGCCTCATCTTTTTCATCACCATCGGTCTTTTTGCGGGCCAGATCATTGAAGCCCTTGGCTGGACCAGGGAGGTCGCTGTACTTGCCAGGCCTTTTTTCAGATTTTCAAAGATGGGGGTCCATTGCAGTGCTGCCTTCACAACAGCCTTTCTTTCAGGGGCAGCCGCCAATGCCATGCTATTGGATTTTTATGAAGAAAAGAAAATTTCTAAACTGCAGTTATTTCTGTCAAACTATCTGAATCAGTTTCCGGCTTTCTTTCTTCACCTGCCAACAACCATGTTTATTGTCCTGCCGCTTACCGGTGTTGCAGGCGCCCTGTATTTTCTGCTGACCTTTTTGGCGACACTGCTTCGAACGTTTATTTTTCTGTTGTTCGGACATTTCTATCTGAACCATCAAATTGATGACAGTTCACAGACAAGCGCCAAAGCCATTGCGGATAAAAGCAAACCAAACCTCCGGGAACTGACGGCCAGACTTAGAAAGCGCCTGCTGCCAAGAATCGTCAACATCCTTGTATGGGTTCTACCTATTTACACCATTGTGTTTGTGCTTCATATAACCGGCGCATTCAACTACTTAAATCAAGCCTTATCCAGCCATATAAGCATTCAATTTATGCCCGTGGAATCATTATCGGTCATAATTTTAAGTTTTGCCGCTGAATTCACTTCAGGCTTTGCCGCTGCCGGCGCTTTGATGGATGCCGGTGTACTGACTGTGAAACAGACCGTATTGGCACTTCTTTTAGGAAACGTTCTGGCGTTCCCCATCCGTGCACTGAGACATCAACTGCCAAGATACATGGGCATTTTCTCTCCAAAAATGGGACTTCAACTGCTGTTATCCGGCCAATTTTTCCGGATTAGCAGTTTAATCTTTGTCGGACTGATCTACTATTGGGTGGCGTAAAATGAATTTTGTACACATTATCGGTATAGGCCAGGGGCGAGGAGACTTGACCGAAAGCCATTTAAAATACATCATGGAGTGTAAGCTTCTCGTTGGCGGGACAAGGCAGTTGGCCATGTTTCCTGATTTCAATGGAATCACATTGCCCATTAAAGGAGATCTGTCAGCCCTTATTCAAAAGATTATCAAAGAGATGGCCTCAAAAACCATCGTGGTTCTGGCTTCGGGAGACCCGCTTTTTTACGGTATAGGATCAACTCTATCCAAACGAATCCCCAGAGAGCACCTGGTTGTTCACCCAAACATCACTTCTGTGGCAGCTGCATTTTCAGCTATTTGCCAACCCTGGCATGATGCGAAAATTATAAGCCTTCACGGACCATCGGTTCACGGACCATCGGATAACAACTTTTCCTTTGCCGCCCTCTCCAGGGAATCAAAAATTGCTTTTTTAACCGGACCGGATAAAGACCCGGGCTACATAGCCGATCAATTAATCTCCTTAGAGATTGACGGATTTCAGATCTGCGTACTTGAAAATCTTGGCGACCCTGAAAAGGAAAGGATCTCCTGGTTCACAGAGTACAAACGAATCTTGACTGAAGATTTTTCACACCCGAATATTGTTATTCTTTTAAAACCGGTCATACCCCAAAGCATTGTTTCACATGAAACATTCCTCGGAATGCCGGACAATTTTTTCCGTCATTCGAAAGGATTGATCACAAAATCCGAGGTCAGAAGCATTACTTTATCCAAACTGCAACTAACCGGGAAAGATCATGTTTTATGGGATATTGGATCAGGATCAGGATCGGTTGGCATTGAGGCAGCCTTTCAAATCCCCTGGGGTGTGGTTTATGCCATAGAAAAAAACAAGGAAAGAATCCCGGACATTATTCATAACATAAAGAACTTTGAGCGTTCCAATATCAAGGTAACCCACCTGAATTTCCCTGAAGGCCATGACAGCCTAAAAACTCCGGATCGAATTTTTATAGGCGGCGGAGGGAAAGGACTTGAAAAAATCATCTCATGCTGTTGCAAACGAATTGCCGTCCAGGGAAGAATTGTTATCAACACAGTTGTTATTGAAAGCATGGAAGCTGCCATGAAAACCCTAACAGCACACGGATTTTCACCTGAAATGATCCAGGTACAGATTTCACGATCAAAACCAATGCCATTTGGCAATCGATTAAATGCACTCAACCCTGTCTGGATAATTTCAGGCAGTAAACCAACAACATACAAGGCAGCGCCCATATGACCACTACTCTTTTTCCAATTGTTTTTGCAGGAGCCGGCCCAGGCGACCCGGAACTCATGACCATCAAATCCATGAAGGCCATTGAACAGGCTGATTTGGTAATCTATGCAGGCTCACTCGTCCCTGAAGCCGTTCTCTGCTGGAAAGGCGAGCACACGGAAACTATCTCCAGCGCCGGGTTGAATCTTGAGGAGATTGCAGAGAAAATGATTTCCCACTACTTGGCAGGAAAGAGGGTCGTTCGACTGCACACTGGCGATCCTTCTTTATATGGAGCTATTTTCGAGCAGATAAGAGAACTGCAGAGAAAAGAGATTCCTTACCAGGTGATCCCAGGTGTTACAGCTGCCTTTGCAGCTGCGGCCAGCATGGGCATGGAGTACACGCTACCGGAGGTCACCCAGACCCTTATCCTGACAAGAATGTCCGGCAGAACGCCGGTGCCTGATGCAGAGGCGCTTGAAAAGTTGGCCTCCCATCAATCTTCTATGGCAATTTATTTAAGTGTCGGCCTTGTGGATAAAGTTCAGGCGATTCTGAAGTCCCATTACGGGAAGGACAGCGCCTGTGCAGTCGCCTATAAAGTCAGCCACCCTGAAGAACAGATAATTTATACCACCGTGGAGAAACTGAAAGAGACATGCGCGACGGAGAATATTACAAGACATGCCCTTATCATTGTAGGCAAAGCAGTAGAAGCCTCCCAGGGCAATATGGATCTTATAAAATCAAAACTCTATGATGCCAAGTTTACACATGGATACAGACAAGGCAAATAAGCTATTGGAGCTTGCCATTTGGGCGATCACCCCCAATGGAATCCGGCTTGGAAGTGATTTGTGCGATCACTTTAAAAAAGCCACCCTTTTTATACCTGATAAAGAGCGTGTTCTCTCAGGAGTTGACGCCTCGACTCAGAGGGTTTCTTTTTTAAAGCTTAAAGATGAACTGACTGATCAATTCAACCGGTTCAACGCTCATATCTTTATTTTTTCCACCGGAATATCCGTGCGACTACTCGCTCCGTTACTTGAAACCAAAGTCACGGATCCTGCGGTCGTTGTGGTGGATGAGAAAGGGTTAAATGCCATAAGCCTAATATCCGGACACCTTGGCGGAGCCAATGAGTTGGCCAGAGAGATCGGTGAGATAATTGGTGCTAGTCCGGTGATCACTACGGCAACGGATATTAACAATCTTCCGTCAATAGACATGATTGCCAAAGGTGCCGGACTTTATATCGAAAACCCTGGCGCAATCAAGCATGTGAACATGAGTTTTCTCAAAGGGGAAAAAATCAGCGTCTACGATCCGATGAAAAAACTTCTCCCTGCAATTCCTGATTCACTTCTTGAAATTGAACAGGATAATTACGATGTGGTTTGTACCTGGAAAAAGATGAGAGTTCCACGTGAAACTTTAATATTAAGACCCAGGGTTCTCAGCATAGGGGTGGGATGCAACAGGAACACGCCAGCAAAGGATATACATGCTTTTTTAATTGAAACGTTTAAGACAAACAAACTAAGCCTCAACGCTATATCAACAATAGGCACAACAACCGTTAAGGCGGATGAGGAAGGGATATTGGCGCTGGGGGTAACTATAAACCGTCCGATAAAATTTTATGAACGAGACCAGCTCAATAGTGTTGAATCTATAGAAAACCCATCTGAAATGGCGGAAAAATATTTAGGAGTAAAAAGCGTATGCGAGGCAGCAGCAATACTGGGAGCCCAGAGGGGCAATCTGATTGTACCCAAACAAAAGACAAAGGATGTCACTCTGGCAGTGGCAATTCCAAAATGAAATTATATATCGTTGGTACTGGGCCAGGAAATGCATCCCACATGTCGGGCAGGGCGAAAGAGGTTATAGCGTCGGCGGATTATATTGCCGGGTACACCACTTATATTGACCTGATCAAAGAGTTGGTCATAGATAAAAATATAATTTCCACCGGTATGATGAAAGAGATCGACCGGGTGGAACAGGCAATTGATAAGGCCCTTTCAGGAGCAAGTTGTGCATTGATTTCCGGCGGAGACCCCGGCATATACGCCATGGCGGGTCTGGTATTTGAGCTGTGTGAAAAAAGGGGCATCAAAATAGCAAGGCCTGGATGCACCATAGAAGAAGGTTCAGAGCTTCTGGAGCTGGAAGTTGTTCCCGGCATTCCTGCACTGGCAGCGGGGGCAGCCCTAGCAGGCGCGCCGTTAACCCATGATTTTGCGGCGGTGTCGCTAAGCGACCTGCTGACTAAATGGGAAACCATAGAAAAGCGGTTAAGCTGTGCTGCCATGGCGGATTTCGTTATTGTTCTGTACAATCCCAAAAGCAAAAAGCGAAACTGGCAACTGACCCGGGCACAGGAATTGATTCTGGAACATCGTTCCGGCGAAACTCCGGTTGCGGTTGTTACGGGTGCCATGCGTGAGAATCAAACGGTTTCCTTTTCACGATTAGATGAAATGGATAAGGCGGATGTAGGAATGCAGACTGTCCTGTTCATCGGCTCCAGTGCCTCTGTGAGATATATGGACTTCCTGTTCACACCAAGGGGATATACTAAAAAATACACGGATTGATTCCATTTAAGGAGATGTCGCAATGAAAGGCTATGTTCAGATTTACACGGGGAACGGAAAAGGGAAAACAACCGCAAGCCTCGGCCTTGCGGTCAGAGCGGCTGGTGCCGGACTGAATGTTTTTATTGTTCAATTCATGAAGCAGGGTGACTACTCCGAAATCAAATCATTGTCAAAATTTGATAACATCAGCGTTGAGCAGTACGGTGCCGGGAAATTTGTGAAAGGCAAACCGTCTGATGAGGAAAGGGCAAGTTGTGCAAAGGGTTATATGCGCCTGTGCGGTTTAATAGAGGCTGGAGAGCATGATCTGGTGATAGCAGAAGAGGCAAATGTGGCCTGTATGTGTGATTTGTTCTCTGAGCAGGATCTTTTGCATTTGATCGACCTTAAACCTGACCACGTGGAACTTGTGATCACAGGCAGGGGTGCTCCGGATTCGATTATTGAAAAGGCGGACCTTGTCACTGAAATGAAAGAAATAAAGCACTATTATAAAAAGGGTGTTGTTGCCCGGGTAGGCATAGAAAAATGAAAAGGCACATTGCCGTACTCGGCACAGGGTCTGATGTTGGAAAAAGCATTGTTGCTGCCGCAATCTGCCGCAGCCTTACAGACAGGGGAGAACGGGTAGCTCCGTTCAAGTCCCAGAACATGTCCAACAATTCAGGTATTACACCGGAAGGTCTGGAAATGGGTAGAGCACAGATTGTCCAGGCCGAGGCTTGCCGTATTCCGCCCCATGTGGATATGAACCCGATTTTGCTGAAACCCACAGGCGAAAAGCAGTCCCAGGTTGTGCTGAACGGATTGGTTCACGGCAACCATACCGCAATGGACTACCATAGAAACAAAGGCTTTTACTACACCCAGGCAGTTGAGGCCTTTGACCGCCTGGCGGCGGATAATGAACGTATCGTACTGGAGGGAGCAGGCTCATGTGCAGAGGTAAACCTGATGCCCAATGATCTTGTGAACTTTGCCATGGCTGAATATGCAGATGCCGATGTGATTCTTACCGCAGATATACACAGGGGAGGAGTGTTTGCACAATTGGTAGGCACCCTGGCATGTCTGCCGGAAAAGTATAAAGACCGGATAAAAGGTTTTATTGTCAATCGGTTCAGAGGTGATATTGCTCTGTTTAAGGACGGTGTCGACTGGATTGAACAACAGACAGGGAAACCGGTATTCGGCGTATTGCCCTGGTATACCCATTTCAAAATAGATTCCGAAGACTCCGTTGAAATTGAGGACTGTGAAAACAAGGCTCCTTTAGATGCAAACAAACCTGCCATTGCAGTGATTCGGTTACCTCACATTGCAAATTTTACTGATTTCCATGCTCTGTCCGGGATAGAAGAAGTGGAGGTTCGTTTCATTGACCGACCTTTCGACCTATCCTCCTTCAAGGCCGTGATTATTCCGGGATCAAAAAACACAAGAGCTGATCTTAAATGGATCAAGGAAAAGTTTCATGTGGAGTTGAATTCGTTTGTTAACAATGGCGGACATGTTCTGGGCATATGTGGGGGATACCAAATGCTGGGAAAAGTTGTGGAGGACCCCTACGGTCTTGAGGGCCGGCCGGGACAAACCATAGGCCTTGGATTGCTGCCGGTTGAGACAGAGCTAAAGGCGCCGAAAACAACAACTCTCAGTGAATTTGAATGGGAAGGAATAACCGGCAGCGGTTATGAAATCCATATGGGAGTCACCCATGTGCTGGGCGGAACTCGTTTGATCGATATTTGCTCCAGAAACCAAAGGCCCTGTGAAGAAACCGACGGTTGTCTCAGAGAAGATCGCAAGGTTGCAGGCACCTATGTTCACGGCTTTTTTGACTATCCCGAGGTGGCCAATAAATGGCTTTCCATGGTTGGTATTGATACAAGTAACTTTACACCAAGGGTTACCCTGAGTGAACAAAAAGAAAAGGATTATACCCTGCTTAAAGAGCATTTTGAGGCTAATGTGGACATTGCCTCCCTTTACTGAATCTATAGCAAATCGCGAATATATATTCCGAAACCATAGTACCGGTTTCTACCACTTAAAGCTAAAAATTACGCATAGTGCAATCGATTTGCCTTTTGGCGATTGCACTTTATGTGTTTCGGAACGTTTTTTTGGCAATCACTATAATCGTTTACATTAAAGTAGAAATTCTATAATCTTGAGGCTAACCCGGTTATCCCAAATTAAACACAGACTCACAGACTGGAAATTTAAGTGGCTAAAACTGACAACATTCCGTCTCTTGTAAAACTTGCCCTTCAATACGGCACCATCACGGATGACCAGTACAAGCACCTGACTGCACTTTATGCCCTGAAGCAAAAAGAAAAAAAGAAACCGGATTACGCAAGCCTCCTGCTTGGTCAGAAACTGACTACCCAATATCAATTGGGGTTGCTTCAGTTGATCAGGGAATATCACATTATTCGTCGCAGGGGAGAAGAATTCGGAAAAATTGCGATTAAAAAGGGCTTTGCCACTTCCGAAGATATCAGGCGCGCCATGGACGTTCAGAAAAAAGAATTCAAAGAGTCCAGGCTCAAAAAACTCATAGGCGATATTCTGGTTGAAACCCATGTCATTACAGCCAAACAAAAAAAACAGATCCTTAAAGAGCAGACTCTCTTTGATAAAAAGTCCCAGGATATCCTATCTGAAAAAGCCAATGGAGACAAAGGGCAAGAGCACGCGTCCCCGGATCCGGATTTATCAGACTATGAAAAAGATTTCTTAATGATAAAGGCCCTTGATGAGGAGTTTTCAGCTTCAGTTCTGGAAAAGGGTCTGGCAAGCGAGCAAGAAGTATTTGAGGCGCGAAGGACTCAGGAAAATGAATTTGAAAACACCCAGTCAATAAAAATCTTAGGGGATATCATGGTCTCCCTGGATTTTATTACCCTGGACCAGAAGACTTTAATTCTTGATGAACAGGGCAGGACCGAAGAAGGAGATAAGAAAACCGAGGCGGAAATTTTACGCATCGAAGTCAGTAATGATGAAATGACGGCATGGGCTCAACTGGACGAAAAACACATTTCACAGATACGCCTGGCAGATATCAAATCAGGAATGGAATCAGCGGGCATTACCCATGGTAAATACCCGGATGCCTTACTTCAGTGTCACCTGGATTTAAAGTTCACACGCTTTGCAGTGGCAAGAAACGATAATTCACAGGAATTGCGCAAAGCAAGAAACCTTTCCCCGACACTCGATACAGGCCTTACCGATCGGGGCGAGAAACGCAAAGGAGATCTGCTGATCCAGCAGGACTCCAAGTGGAACATCAAATCTCAGACAAATGTTTACGGGAAAAAATGCAAGGGTGGCTCAATTCATGATTTTACCCTTCGCTGCGGTGCCGGAACGCGATTATCCAAGGATAAAATCGGCATAGTGGCGGCAAAAACCGGGGTACCGGCCCTATCTGTTGAGCGGTTTATCTATATCCATCCCATCATCCATGTGCTTGAAGATGCGGATCAGCGGTATGGACGGCCTGAAGCATTCGCAAACCTGACGGTATCAGGAACAATTACAGGTGCTTACCCTGTCACGGCCGGTCATGTCAAAGCCAGGGAGATTCGCGGAGGAAACATAGAGGCCATAGGAGAAGTTAAAACAGATGTGGGTATCACGGACGCGGTGATTCGAGCCCAGGGAGATATCCATGCAAGATACCTTCACAATTGTAAAATAGAAACCTTTGGCAACATCTATGTAAAAAATGAAATTTTTGATTCGGAGATAAAATGCAGCGGCCAATTAAACAGTCCTACCTGCAGGGTGATTTCCTCAACAATCCATGCGAAAAAAGGGGTTATTCTGGCGGGAACCGGCAGCGCAAAAACACGTCCCTGCACGGTTATTGCCGGCACAGACCATCATGTTCTTTCCCTGGAAGCGCAAATTCTGGACAAGATCCGTGATATTACCGAAGGTTTAAGGGATCTGAAAGAAAGAAGACGAGAAGAGCATGATTTATCCAGAAAAATTTTTCAAAAAATGATTGAACGGAAAATTTTTCATGACAGGGCAAAGCAGAAAAAAGAAAAATTAGGAAAAGAATTCAATAAAAAAAAAGAGGCTTACGATAAAAACAAACTAAAAAATATTTTGAAGCTTATTACTGATTTTGAAAAACGGAAGGAAGATTCTGTGGCCTCTTTGAAAAAATTGAACAAAACAAAAAAAGGCCATGACACTGAAAAGGCACGACTTGAAAATAAAATACAATCTTTGTCTCCTAAAATCGACCGGCAAATCCTGTCTTTGGAGCAGACCCTGCTTGCATATCTTGAATGGGCCAGATATCAGGAGAGCAAAGCCAGAATAGAAATACGCGGAAAGGCGTTTATGGGATCTATATTTGGGGGAATATATTCAGAGACGCAGCTTACGTCCGATCTTGATAATTTTTCAGCTGTTGAAATGGGTTCAGGTCAGGAAGATCCTAAAATAGAGATTCTCCCCCTTAATTAACTGTCTTAGTTAATTATTATTCTTTAGCCAACACTGCAGAGTATAGCCTGGTGTGAACCGCACCTGACCGGATTAGTTTACTCTGGTACAATTCAATGCTTTCCACCTGAAATTTAACAGGCTCAATAGCCACACCACTCTTAATAATCTTTTTCAGCGTATCGGCATGGACCCTTTTTTTAATTCTCGCAAGGGTTGTATGAGGAGAAAATCGCTGTTTTGCCGAGAAGAATCCTGCTGTCTCAAGCTTAGTGGATAACTTTTGATATAGATCCTGAAGGGGTTCAGAGTCCCGATTTAAACCCGCCCAGATTATACGTGCTTTTTTTATCCCGGGGAAAACGCCAAGCCTGTCTACGACCAACTCAAATCCGGGATTTTCCAGAGCAGTTTCCTTCATAAGCTTTTTAATATTCTCAATCTCAACTATCGGGGTATCCCCTAAGAAAGCAAGCGTAAAATGGAAACCTGCAGGCGAAGGCCAAGCGGCATGGATTTTCCAGCGCTTTAAATCGGCCTGAGCGCTTTTTAACCCCTGTTTGACCTGATCAGGTAAAGAGATAGCGATAAAACACCGTATGCGGGTATCAGGCATCTTTTTTATTCTTAAACCCGAGCAATACTCTGTATGGGCCGGGTGTTCCATGAGGAACAAAGGCGACCCGATCATTGTCTTTTAAAGGAGTAGAAAGTTTACCGACCTTGCCGTTAATAAAAACCACTTCCACCTCATCCTCACTAAGCTTCATACGGGATATCAGATCTCTGGGGGAAGTACCCGGTACTATGTCGAGTTCCACGTTTGAAAAAGGAAGATTCTTTGCTTTTAGTTTTTTTTGCAGAAATGAAAATGCATTAAAGGTGATAACAGGCATATTTTCCTCTTCTATAAAATTCTTTATGAGTCTCATGGCGATGATGTCTATCCTATCAAACCCCTGGTGAATCTAAAACAAATAAATCCGCAAGATTTCCTAAACCCATTGAAAAAAAAGATCCGCATGGTCTATACTGCACGTTATGCGCTTACGATTGATAATTTTTATATTGGCAGCATTTGCCTTTCTATCGGCTTCCACCGGTGGGTGGCTCTACTATTTTTCCTATAGGGAAGCAGCCTTTCAAAAGACGGAATCAAATGCATATTCCAGATTGAATCTATTGGCACGGCAATTTTCAACACATCTATCCGAACATATAAAACCTGTTAAGGCGCTTTCAGGTATTGAAGAGTTGGTGGACGCCCTTGAACGAACGAACCTGGAAACCATTTTCAAGGCCAACCAGATTCTGGATCATTTTACCCGTTCCATGGATCTTGATGTCAGCTATCTCATGGATCGAAACGGAATTACACTTTGTTCTTCCAACCGGAATGCCGGTGACAGTTTTGTGGGAAAAGATTTTTCCTTCCGGCCGTATTACAACAGCGCAATTCAGGGAGAGTCTGCCACTTATCTGGCTCTGGGTACGACATCTAGCAAACGGGGAGTATATTTCAGTCATCCGGTTTATAACAGAAGCGGTAAGAAAATTATAGGCGTGGCTGTTATCAAATCATCTATAGAATTCATGGAATCCACCCTGTTCTCAAAGTCAAAAGAGATCTTGCTATTCACAGACCCAAGAGGGATGATTTTCATGTCCAATGTGCCGGAGTATAGATTTAAATTGCTCTGGTCACTTCAGGAAGAGACCTTGAACCGCATTGTCGATTCCAGACAATTCGGCAACGGCCCCTGGGCCTGGACAGGATTTAAAAGCCAGGATGACGGTCTGGTGGTAAGTCCCGATAAAAGAGAGTATCTATATTCAGGCCTTGAAGTTTCCAATTATCCGGGATGGCAAATAATTACATTGCGGGAAAAAAGAGATATCCAAAAACAGGTAACCGAACCCTTTGTCCGCGTAATCGGCCCGATTGTTGTGTTTATCTCCATTATGGCGGGCCTTTTAGTATTCATACTCTATCAAATGGCTGCCCAGGAATTGATTAGACGAAAACAGGCCGAAGAAAAGCTGACATTCTCGGAAAAAAGATACAGAAATATCTATCATAAGACACCGGTTATGCTGCACTCCATTGATACAGAGGGGCGAATTGTTCATGTATCTGATCATTGGGTTGAAGTCATGGGATATGACAGGGAAGAAGTCATTGGTGAGCAACTGACCCATTTTTTTACCAAAGAATCAGAAAAATATGCCCTGAACATTATTTTTCCGCGATTTTTCAGTACAGGATTCTGCAAGGATATTCCCTACACCTATGTCAAAAGAAACGGGGAAAAAATGGATACCCTCTTGTCCTGCTACGGGGTCAAAAATGATCGCGGAGAAATTATCAGGTCCCTTGCCGTAAGCGTCGATGTAACGGAAAAAAATATTGCTCAGACTGATCTTGAAAAGGCTAAGGAAAAACTGTCATCTTATTCCCAGGACCTGGAAGGTCAAGTGAAACGGCGGACGGCTCAGCTTGAAAGCACACAGGCCAATCTCAAAAAACTGTCAAAGAATATCATTGCCTCCCAGGAGCGGGAAAAGGAACTTATGGCAAGAGAACTTCACGATCATCTGGGCCAGGTCCTGACAGCGCTTCGTATTGATGCCGTATGGGTAGAAAAAAAGCTGGCAGATGTTGATGCTGACGCTGGAAACCGGGCAGGAAAGATGAGCGATCTAATCGAAACCACCATCCAGGATGTAAGAGACATGGCTTATCGCCTCAGACCACGGGTTCTTGATGATTTGGGGCTGTGTGATGCCCTAGAATCCCTGGTTTCTGATTTTGAAAAGCGAACCAACGTCTCCTGTGTCTTCAGGCATGATGATATCCCGGAGATTGACAAAACCCTGGCAACCGCTTTATACAGAATCGGTCAGGAGGCGGTAACCAACTCCCTCAGACACTCGGATGCCTCCACCATTCAGCTTGAATTAAGGACGGATACTGAAGGCCTTGTCCTGACCATAAAGGACGACGGGTGCGGCTTTACCCCGGATACAAACGGAACCAGGGAAGGATTCGGCCTGGAAAGCATGCGGGAACGCGCAAATCTGGCAGGAGGGAAATTAAGCATTAGCTCCACGCCGGGAACGGGGACCATCGTGTCCTGTAAAGTGAAAGGATTCACATGATAAGGGTATTGCTTGCAGACGACCATAGTATTGTCAGGGAAGGATTGCGCAGGGTGCTTGAAGATGACAGCGACATACGGGTTATTGCAGAGGCACCGGATGGAGAAATCGCTTTTGATAAAGTGCTTTCAGAGGCGCCCGATGTAGCGGTGATTGATATTTCCATGCCGGGCATGGACGGTCTTGAGGTTGTCAGCCGTATGTCAGCCTATTGCCCACAGATTCCGGTACTGATCCTGACCATGCACGAAGAAGAGCAATATGTAATCCGCGCCATTGAAGCCGGTGCCATGGGGTATGTCACCAAGCAGTCCGCGCCTGAACAATTGGTTGCTGCTGTAAAAAAGATCCATGGAGGTGGGCGGTATTTGACCGAAAAGGCAAGCGAGGCACTTGCCCTCCGGGTGATCCGGGGGAGCAAAAACAAAAGCCTGACAGAATCATTATCCATGCGGGAACTGCAGGTACTTAGAAAACTTGCCTCCGGAAGTACAAACCGAGAAATTGCAACGTCGTACAATCTTTCGGTAAAAACTGTTGATACCTACAGGGCCAGAATCTTAAAAAAACTGAGCCTGAGAAACAATGCAGACCTGTCCAGATATGCCATCCAGAATAAATTGGTTGAGTTTTAAGCGCTAGCTTATAACTGTATGAGTTTTAAGCGCCGTTTTTTTAACCGCGGGGGTTAATCGTTTGTTTATTTGGAATCCGGATTGTTAAGGCTGTCAAAATTGGTAAATATCTTATTTAGCGTGGTCCTGCAATGCTCCATTTCCTCAAAGGAGATGCCCTGCTCAGCTTCGTGAAGCATCTCTTCCACCAGGGCAATCAGCTCCCCTTTAAACTCTTTGGCCTTATTTGTAAGATAAATCAACTTACTCCGTTTATCCGTCCGATCAGGCACCCGAAGTACGATATTCTTCTTTTCAAGAACGTTTAAGAGGCGGGTGATGGCAGCCTTATCCTTAACGGCAATTCGTGCCAAAGCCTGCTGGGTCTGACCATCTTGCCTGTAAAGATGAATCAGAATACTCCATTGTTCGTAACTGACATCAAATCCGGCATCCTGGAACTTTTTTGTTAGTCGTTTGACGATTGCCCTGGAGGTTCTGCCCACCAGGTAACCGATGGATGAATCAATGACCTTGCTAAATTTGTCCATAGTTCCTGTTCTGTCTAAGTCGTTGTTTTTCAAGTACAAGAGTTAATTTATTTAGGACACTATGGACCAAAAACGTTGATAGTGCAACCAAAGATTGAATTGTCCAAAGGTTTAAGGATAAATAAAACCGCCCCTGACAGGGCGAAGTAGTCAGGGGCGGTTTCTAAGTTTTCTTTACTGCTAAATGGGCAAAAAAGCGATAAAGAAAAAACTTAGATCGTTGCATTTTTATCTTTTTTAAACCAGTTAAGCCAGATACCGCTGAGGAACCAGGAGTAGGCCCAGGTACCAAAGATAATGGCCACAAATGCTTTGGCGATATCCATAGAGCTTCCGTCAAGGGAAAAGCCGGGGACATATCCGAAAAGGATGGGGCCGAGGTAAAGGAATTTGGCAAATTTGAATGCGGAAAAGGCCGTCTTCCACATATTGGCCTTTGCAATGGTGGCACCTGCAAAAGCAGCTATACATACCGGCGGTGTTATATTTGAATCCTGTGATAACCAGTACACGATCATATGGGCTGCTATTTCATTAACCCCCAGATGTGTCAAGGCCGGTACGGCAACAACAGCTGTGATCAGATAAGCCGCTGTAACAGGGACGCCCATGCCAAGCACCAGGGAGGCCAGAGCCACAAGCATAATCGTTAGCAGCAGGGAGCCGCCCGCAAGCTCGATCATGATATCGGCAAAGGTCAGCACCAGACCGGAAAAGGTGAGTACCCCTATGATAATACCGATAACACCGACAGTTGCGCCTATTTTCAGGCTGTTTTCGGTTCCGGATCTTGCCGCATCTAAAAAATTACTCAAACCGGGTTTAACTTTTTTGGGGTATTTAAGATACATTAAACCGGATGCCCCAAGGCCGATAACCAGCCCGATCCATTGGGGTAGTTCGCCTTCGGTGGTTCCTACGGCAATGTTGATCAGGGCAATCAGGAAAACGCCGGATACAATAAATGCCATGGTCAAATCCATGCCCACATCTTTCCTGACCCAGCTGATAAAAACACAGGTAACAAGACCTATGATAGCGGAATAACCCGGAGAGTAGCCTGTAAGCATCAAAATAGTGATCGCGATCAGCGGAACGGCATAAAACCATTGGGTTTTAAAAATATGACTGGCGGAATGTTCAGACTTCTCTCCGACAATATTATGCTTTTTGGCCTCGTAATGCACCATGCAGAATACGGAGAAAAAGTACATCAGGGCCGGAAAAATTGCGACTAGCATGATTCGTGAATAGGGTACGCCTGTGAGCTCTGCCATGATAAACCCGCCGGCGCCCATGATGGGGGGCATAAACATACCGCCGATGGAGGCTGCAGGTTCGATGCCACCGGCAATATGGGGTTTAAACCCGGCTTTTTTCATCATGGGAATGGTGAACATCCCGGTGGAAACCGTATTGGCGATGGCGGAACCTGAAATGGAACCGAACAGACCCGATGCGATAACCGAGACCTTGGCAGGACCACCGATCTTATGGCCCACAGCTGCCAGGGGCCAGTCGATAAAGAACTTCTGAGCCCCGCATTTCTCAAGAAATGCACCAAACAGGACAAATAGAATGACGTAGGTGGCCAATACATTGGCCATGATGCCGAAAACCCCGTCACTCTTGTAGAAAATACTGATACACAGTTCGGTAAAGGGCGCCCCTGCATGGGAGACCAGATCCGGTGCCAGATACCCGTAGACCCCGTAAGTTAGCATCAGGGTGCCCAAAATTACAAAAACACTTCCAACTACTCGGCGGGCCAGCTCAATACCGATGAGCACGCCGATAACGGCAAAAACCATGTCAGTATTGGTTTCAGCCCCTGTCCGGTAGTTGATGGTTTCAAACATAAAGATCCAGTATCCGATGGATGCCATGGATAGAAAGATCAATATATAATCAATGACTCTCCCGATTGTTGTTTTAGATTTGTACAATAGGAAGACAAGTAAATAGGTGATAATAACATATACCCCCCTGTGATACTGGGTGGCCATGGGTTGAACAACGGCTGCCCAGGAGTAAAAAACGACCAGGATTACTGAGCAGGTATCAAATATGATCTGCTCGAATCGATT